>JAFWRL010000111.1 GCA_017520105.1 Fibrobacter sp. | reverse complement strand
TGTCCCGTCCATTCTTGTTTCGAACAAAAGCTGTCCGTTAGGCGAGAATATCCTGATGTTCTTCGTTCCTTGTGTTGGCGTAACTACGTGAATCATTCCGTTCTGCGATGCGACATGGGTGCGGTACGGTGAAGCGCTTGCAGCGGCGAATACCGGATAGTCACTGGAACTGGAGGATTCCGCTGCCGAAGAAGATAGGATAATTTCGGATGAAGACGAACTTTGTTCGGAACTCGACGATTCAATTTTTGAACTTGAAGAAGTTATTGTTGAATTGGAGGATTCGACTTCCGAACTTGAAGAAACGATTGCAGAACTGGAGGATTCCGCAGCCGATGAAGATAGAACGGCTTCGGATGAAGACGAACTTTGTTCAGAACTGGAGGATTCAATCGCGGAACTCGAAAGGACTATTTCGGATGAAGAAGATTCCAAAACGCTGCTGGACGAAGTCTCGCTTGAGCTTGAGAACTCCAGAATGCTGCTGGATGAAAGCGTTGCAATCGAGGAACTGGACTCGATTGAGCTAGATGAAAGCGTTGACGTGCTGGAGGCAACCTGGGAACTCGATGAGAATGGTGTGATTGATGAACTGGATGACATTGACGATGAGGACTTGACGGTCATATCGACGTCAAAGGTGATGTATTCCTTGTCTGAAGATTCTTTGATGTTGGTGAGCGAAATATTCATGTCATCGCCGTTCCAGAAAACGAACTTGTTGAATGAGGTTACGTTTCTCGAACCGGGGAACGGGTCTGATGGCGCTGCACTTGTGCCTGTTGTGGTCACGGCTTCTTCGATATCGACGTACATGTGGCTGCCATCGACATTGATTTTGCGATTAGACCATACGGAGGCTACATAGTCGATATGCCATATCAACATGCCGGATCTAGGTTGCCCGGCGTCCCAATTTTTGTTGGTTCTGTATTCGAGCAGGAACATTTCATTTGGATTTTGGGGATTGGTGACGCTGTATGCGATGTTGTCGTCAATTTTGTCCAGTTGCACTTGTCCTTTGACATTGAGTTCTGTGGGTGCGGCCATCCAACCGACGGACATTCTTTCGAAAGCGGAGTAGAAAGCCGGTGCGCAACCTTGTACGTTTTCCGAATTCGTCGGGCAGTTGTATCCGCCGTGAGCCATAATGGACCAGGAATGAGGCGTTTTTTGTTTGTTGTTCCCTCCAACATCATATAGATCGGGGAGGCCAAGAACGTGGCCGAATTCGTGGACAAACGTGCCGATTCCGTTTGGCGTAGTTGTTGTTTTGTTTGCTTTGTAAGCGCGTCCGCCAATTTCGTTGGAGCAGGCGTAACGCTTGACGGTTGGACCGTTGCCCATTCTTTTAGTGATGGAACTAGCGTGGGGCCAAATGGATTCAACGACTCCGGAACTGGATCTTCCTACACCGGCATAAATCATATAGACAAAGTCAACGTTTCCGTCCTTGTCGTTATCGTATTGGGAAAAGTCAATGCTGTTCCACCTCAAGAGTGTGTCCAATGCTTCAATTAGGGCTTTCCTTGCCATGTTGTATCTTCTGTCATCGGATGTTCCCCCGTAATATGCTCGCGTTTGAGAAATGGTGATAGGACCGATAACGTCGAATGTCGGGCGGAATGCTCCCGAAGAATTTTTAATGAAGTAATCTCTGGCGCTGCCTTGGTGGTGGAATTCGTTGTAGCCTTCCTTGTTCAGCATTTCGGAAAATTGTTTTTTGGGGTCCGCATTCTTGAATTTGATATCGGAAAATTGGACGAGAATTACGACTCCACGGATGTCGCCTAGAGTGAGTTTTTTGTTCGGAACGGGCATGCGCTGTATTTTTGGGAGCGCAAATTTGGGTATCCCGTATTCCAGTGCTTCGTCATCGGGGGATTCTGCCAAAAGTTTTTGATAAATTGCATCTGGGTTGAGTTTTGCTAAAAATTGTAATTCCGAGCTGCTGCGGCTGTTTGGATCGCGGGCGTAGATTCCCGAAGATTTTCCTGTTTCGTCGGCGTATGCGTAATACCCGAGAGCGTCTTTTTGTAGAATGTAGCCATCTGCGGTTTCGAGAACGTTAAAATGCTCGTCGCCTACCAGGCGGGCCAGGAGGGTAGTGCCGTCAGGTTGTTTTAAAAGGAATGGTTCATAATCGGCGGGTTCTGCCATGCAGAGTGATGCACAAAGCATTGCAAATAGCGCTATTTGGGAAATTCTCACATCAACCTCCATTCTTCACTTAAATGAATCTATAATTATTTTTTGCTGAATGGCGTTTTTCTTTTTATAAACATTGGGAAAATGAAAAACTTGACGTATCCATTTTTTATTACATTTCCCCCGAGAAACAACCAACTAATGACTAATAACTAGTGACCAGATTATGAAATTTAAACGTATTCTTCTCAAGCTTAGTGGCGAAGCCCTTGCAGGCGAAAAGGGCCACGGTATCGATAATGTTATCCTCTCCGACATGGCAAGCGAAATTGCGTCTATCGTCAAGCAGGGCGTACAAGTCGCTCTCGTGATTGGCGGCGGCAACCTCGTTCGCGGCATTTCTGCTTCTGCTGGCGGCATGAACCGCGCCCAGGGCGATGCTATGGGTATGCTCGGCACCGTGATGAACGGCCTTGCCATGCAGGACGCTCTCGACAAGCAGGGTATCGATTCCGTGGTGATGTCCGCTATCCGCATGGAACCGGTCTGCGAATTCTTTGACCGCCGCAAGGCTCTCAAGCTTTTGTCTGCGGGTTCCGTGGTCATCTTCTCCGCCGGTACCGGCAATCCGTTCTTTACGACGGACAGCTGCGCCGCCCTTCGCGCCATCGAAAGCGAATGCGATGTCATCATGAAGGCCACCAAGGTCGATGGCATCTACACCGCAGACCCGGTCAAGGACCCGACTGCCACCCGTTTCGATGACATCAGCTACAAGGAAGTCATCTCCCGCGGCCTCAAGGTCATGGATACTGCAGCTGTTGCGCTTTGTATGGAAAATAACATGCCCATCTTCGTTTTCAAGATGGAAAAGGGCAATCTCACGCGTGCAGCCATCGAAGGCGACCTCGGCACGCTCGTGCATTGCTAATCCTGTCTCTTTCAGTTCGGTGGTCCACATGTGATCACTGCCGAAAATTGTGCGGTTCCCAACCGGCGCGTGGCCCCACTTCGGGGTCGCTCGCGTATTATTTCTTATGTCAAGGTTTGCCTGGGGGATAAGGTGTAAAAATTTGTTCCTCGAACGATTTGTTGTTATTTTCCCAAATTTTTTTACCTATATTTCAAAATGTATAACAAGCGCTTGGATTTTTCGACTCCGGGCTTCACCCTCCGCTCAGGATGACGCAGAGGTGGACGCTTTGTAGTTGGATGTCCTTTGCAAAACTATTAACTAGTAACTAAGAACTAGGAACTAAAGATGTCTGAATATTCTGAAAAAATGGACAAGGCCATCGAGGCCACCGAACGTGAATTTTCCAAGATCCGCGCTGGCCAGGCTAGCCCGGCTATCCTCAACGGTGTGCGTATCGACTATTACGGTACCCCGACTCCGATTTCTCAGGTGGCAAAGATTTCTGTGCCCGAACCGCGTATGCTCCTCGTGACGCCGTGGGAAAAGCAGCTCGTCGATACGATTGACAAGGCGATTCTCGCTGCAAACATCGGCCTTACTCCGATGAAGGACGGCAACTGCATCCGCGTGACGCTCCCGATTCTTACGACGGAACGCCGCCAGGAACTGGCCAAGCTTGCCCGCAAGCATGCCGAAGAAGGCCGTGTGGCTATCCGCAACATCCGTCGCGATGCTAACGACGCCATCAAGAAGAACAAGGAATTGCCCGAAGACGAAGTCAAGAAGCAGCAGGACGAAATCCAGAAGGCGACTGACAAGGCTATCGCCGAAATCGACCGTCTGCTCGCTGAAAAGGAAGCAGACATCCTCAAGGTGTAGTCCGGGGTTTGCGTGGCAAATCAACTTAGACATGTCGCTATCATCATGGACGGCAACGGGCGCTGGGCTCGTAGTCGCGGTTTGGAGCGTTTCTTGGGTCACCGCAAGGGGACGGAATCGACAATCGATGCTGTCGAGGTGGGTGTAAATCTCAAGCTCGAACACATGACATTGTACGTTTTCAGTTCCGAGAATTGGGGCCGCCCATCTAAAGAAGTGGATTACTTGATGAACCTTCTCATCGAGATGGTGGTCAAAGAAATTCCCGACCTTATGGCTAAAAATGTGAAGCTGACGGTGATTGGCAACATGAACCGTTTGCCCGAAAAACCGCGTGCAAGCCTCCAGTCCGCCATCGACATGACGGCGAACAATACGGGTATGCAGTTGAACCTTGCCATTTCTTATGGTGGCAGGCAAGAGATTGTGGAAGCGACCCGTTCCATTGCGGCCCAGGTTGCCGCTGGAACGCTCAAGGTCGATGATATTGACGAAACTTTATTTGCAAAAAATCTTTATTTGAAAGGGGCTCCCGATCCGGATTTGGTTATCCGCACTGGAGGCGAATTCAGACTTTCGAACTATCTGCTTTGGCAAGCGGCGTATAGCGAATTCTATGTGACGGATACGCTGTGGCCTGACTTTACCAAGGAAGAGTTCATGAAGGCGGTGGAGTTCTTCAATACTCGTGAACGCCGCTTTGGGAAGGTTCTACATGAGTAATCTGGCTCAGCGCTTGATAACGGCTTTCATTGCCATTCCAATCGTTTTTGTTTTGTTGTGGTTCAACGATTTTAGCCGCATTGGCCTCATGTGCTTTTTGAGCGCCGTGGGTGCTTGGGAATGGGCAGGCATGGCTTGTAAAATGTACAAAGGGCCCGATACCCGTTATCTTTCGTTTGCTTCGTCATTGGCGTTGACACTCGCGTGGGCACTTTCCAAGGGCGGCTATTTTGGCCTCCCGGCAGTGCCTTACGTTGTTGGCATGACGTTCGTTGCCGTGTTTGCGATTTACATTGGCGTCGCTTATGCGAAGGTCGAAATCGACCATCTGTTCCCGTGGCTCGTGATGCAGCTTGGCGCTCCGCTTTACCTTGGACTTTGGGGCGGCATGAACGTGCTCATGATGGGCAACGGCCAAGGCCTTGAACACTGTTATCCGTTCATTCTCGTGATGACGGCGGTGTGGCTTTGCGATACGGTCGCTTATTTCTTTGGAAAGTTTGCGGCTGGCAAGGGACCTTTCGGGCGTCACCCGTTTGCTCCGAGCATTAGTCCCAAGAAAACTTGGGAAGGTAGCGTTGCGGGCTCCATTGCGACGATTGCCTGGGTGGCGTACTGGGTCAAGTGCAGCGCCTCCCTTGCTTCTTTCGAAGTTGAATTCACTTGGACGTCCGCGATTGTCATTGGCCTCCTCATTACGGTGGCGGGCCAGGTGGGCGACCTTCTGATGTCTGCTCTCAAACGTTGGAGCGGCACGAAGGATTCCGGTAATTTGTTCGTGGGTCATGGTGGCGTGCTCGACCGCTGCGACTCGTTCCTATTGGCGGCGCCGGCCCTGTATTTGTTCATGGATTTCCTAAAAAATATCACATAAACCCAGAAGGGGGATATATGAAGATTAAATATATCGTAGGTGCATTTGCTTTGATGATGACTATGGGCCTTGTGGCTTGTGGTGACGAGGATTCTGAAAATCCTATTACTCCGCCGAAAGAAGTTAATGACGGCCCCGGGGAAGTCGAAGCTGGTTGCAACTTCCAAAAGTCAGATAACGTCTGGAAGTACAAGTATTCCTCTTGGGGATATGTTGATATCTATACGTGGGTGGACGAGACCACGGTCAAGTACGAGTTGTACGCAAAATCTTATCACATGGAAGATGACGATACGACATACACCGATGTGAACCGAGACGAATTCTATCTGAAGGTCTTGGGAGATTGTGAATTCTATCAAGGTCAGGAATAACGGATCGAAATGAAAAACGTAGTCCTTCTTGGTGCCACGGGTTCTATTGGCACCTCTAGTGTTGATGTCATCCAGCAGCATTCCGACATTTTCAATCTTTATGCTGTTGCTGCAAACAGTAGCGTAGAAAAGGTTGCAGAAATTGTCCGCAAGTACAATGTTGAACGCGTTTGCATG
This sequence comes from Fibrobacter sp., assembly GCA_017520105.1. Next base: position 18,398 of record JAFWRL010000111.1, on the reverse strand, counting down.
TTCAACGAAGCTGCAGCGAAGGAACTCGAAGGTGTGCTCGGCAAAAAAGTGCTTGCCGGCATGGACGGTCTCTGCGAACTCGCTGCCGACCCGAAAGCGGACATCATCATCAACGCCTTGATGGGCGCTGTGGGCTGCCTCCCGACGATTACCGCTATCGAACATGGCAAGCATGTGGCTCTCGCCAACAAAGAGACGATGGTCATGGCAGGTCCGGTCATTTGGGACAAACTTGCAGAAAATCCGAAGTCTTTCATCACGCCGATTGACTCCGAACACAGTGCCATTTTCCAGTGCCTCGAAGGCGGCAAACGCGAATCCGAAGTGGAATTCCTCGAAATCACGGCATCGGGCGGCCCGTTCCGCGAATGGCCCATTGAAAAGTTCGAAAACATCACCGTGGCCGATGCCCTCAATCATCCGGTGTGGAGCATGGGCAAGAAGATTACGATTGACTCTGCGTCCATGATGAACAAGGGCCTTGAAGTGCTCGAAGCTCACTTCTTGTTCCACATTCCGTATGACCAGATTAAGGTTGTGGTTCACCCGCAGTCCATGGTGCATTCGCTCGTACAGTTCCGCGACGGCTCCTTGATGGCTCAGCTCGGCGCTCCCGACATGCGCATTCCTATCCAGGTGGCGCTCACATGGCCCGACCGCCTAAAGCTCGAAACCAAACGCCTCAACTTGCCGACGCTTGCAAAACTTACGTTCTTCGAACCGGACTTCAATAAGTTCCGTTGCCTTGCGCTCGCGTTTGAAGCCGGCCGCCGTGGCGGTATCGTTCCTGCGATGATGAACGCTGCAAACGAAGTGCTCGTGGATCGCTTCCTCAAGGGGAACCTCAAGTTCACGGACATCCCGAAATACGTGGAAATGGTGATGGACAAGGCTCCGAACGTGACCGGTCACCTCTCGCTTGAACAAGTGCTCGAAGCCGACAAGGAAGCCCGCCGCATGACGGAAGGATTTTTGAAGTAATCGAATTGTCATCCTGAGGCTGTAAAGCCGAAGGATCCAGTTAAGTCTTGAAATGCACTGGATTCCTCGCTTTGCTCGGAATGACGTATGCCTAGAGAATGTACCCCGGCCTTAGTGCCGGGGTCTGTTTTTTCATGAAAATGCTTTTTCCTACGAAAAAGATATATCTTTAGAAATAACTTCAAAAAGACTATCAAATATGGAAGATTCAATTACATTATCAGGGAGCGACAAAACCAAAACCGCCGATGCTAAGGCTTGGCTGCGGTTCTTGCAGGTTTTTACGTTGACGTTAGGCTCAGGATTGATGCTGGCGGGCATCATTTTCTTTTTTGCCTACAACTGGGAACTGATGCATCGTTGGGTAAAAATGGGCATCGCCGTCGCGTTGATCCTTGCCGTTTTTGCTGTGGCTATAAAAGTGAAAATGAGCGATTTTACCTACAAAATCACGTTGTCTGTCCTGTGTGGGCTTGTGGGCGTGTTCTGGGCTATATTCGGGCAGGTCTATCAGACCACGGCTGACTCTTACGTGTTTTTTCTCACGTGGGCATGCTGCATTTTAGCATGGGTGTATATCGCTGATTTCTACCCGCTTTGGGCGATTTTTATTGTGCTATTGTCATGTGGCGTGATACCGCTGTTTCCAGATAACAGTTGGTTTCTGACTCTGCTGATGCTCTACGGCGCGGTGTGGACAGCGTTCTTTATTTTTGCTCCAAAATATCTGCTGAATTTGTCTGCTCCGCCGTCTTGGTTTATTAGCAATATGTTTGTGATTGAATTTGGTATGGCGGTGTTTGTTGTGTGCCTTGTGATTTTTCGTGAAACGGATATGCTTAATGGCGGAATAACTGCGCTTAATCTTCTGATGGCTTTGGTCGTAACAGTTGCTACAATATGGTATTCGCTGAGGCAAAAAAATATATGGCTATATTCAATGTTGTTCGTAGGTGCGCTGATTGTGCTGGAATGCGTGTTTATCAAATGTCTCACACATGAATTTGGTGGACTATTGCTTCACTTGATACTGAGTACAGCAACCACAATAGGAGCCGCTTTTGCTATTGCAGTACAATACCAAAAGTGGAAAAAAGAAAAATCTGAAACGTCAACAAATCAATCGGTAATTGACAATGGAAAATAACAGCCATAAATCTAAACATTTGCCTTGGCCCTTGTTGATTGTGATGGGTTTGGGTGGAGTAATCATTGCCGCACTGTTGGTTGGCATGGTGGCGATTAATGTGCGTGACAACAAGATTGTGTACGTTGTGTTTTCGGTAATTGCGATTATTTTAGCAATTGCGGTTTCGCGAAGCGATGAGTCAGAGGACAAAGAAGTAAAATCGCTGTTGGCATCATATCCGCTGTTTATCATCGGCTTTACATTCGGGTATATCGCGGGAATCGATTTCTTGACGCAGACTCTGGTGCTGCAATTTGTGGTAGCCCTTTTATCATTTGCGCTGAGCAAGATTCATTTATGCCGGCAGATGCTGCTCTGTTATGCTTCGGTAGTACTGCCGCTCATTTTCTTCTCGTATTTTGACCATTTATTCTCTGGTCGTGCCATGAAAGATGGCAATATCGAAATGTCCTGTTTTGCGATTATCGTTGCCTATATGGGTATATTTGCCGCGACCATCAAAGATAATTGGTTTGCCTCGACCGCGATTGGAGACTATTTGAAAACCATCAGGTTTGCGACCGCCGCTGTATCAGTAGCGCTTTTATGGTTTATTCACAGAGACAATACTGCTTTTGCAATATTTTTTGCAATAATCAGTTTCGTTATTGCCTGTATCTTGCTGCGTAAATATGTTACGGGCAAAAGGCTAATCGAGGGGTATGTGCTTGCACTGCTATGTTGTGCATCTACGGCTGCGTATCCCGCGATGGCTCTGCCGATTACGGGAATGCTTTTATCGTTTTGGCTTCTCGACTATGTGTGCTTGGTTATCTTTTCTGTAGCGTTTATATGTGGAATATCGTTCTTCTATTACGATTTACAGATGTTGCTGATAAACAAGTCGTATCTGCTGATGGCTTCGGGAGCGTTATTCCTGCTGGCGTTTTACTACATTAAGCGAGTGACCAAATGAGCAAAAAGTATAAAATTGTATTGGCCGCCAACCTGATATTGGTACTTGCGTTCTTTGCCTTTTCGGTGATACAAAAAGAAACGCTGATTGGCAAAGGCACTGAGGTTTTGCTGCGCCTTGCGCCTGTTGACCCGCGCTCGCTTATGCAAGGCGACTATATGGCGTTAGATTTTGAAGTTACGCGTAAAATTAGCTATGATTCTAAATCCGGCTATGTCGTAGTTAAAGTGGGCAGCGACAGGGTGGCGGAATTTGTACGCTTTCAGGACGGTAAGGATGTGAACGATGGAGAACTTATAGTCCGTTATTCGAGACATAAGGGAAGGTTGACTATCGGAGCGGACAATTATTTCTTTCAGGAAGGTTCCGCAAAAAAGTTCGAAAATGCCAAATATGGCTTGCTAAAAGTAGATTCCGATGGCAACAGCATCCTCGTTGGATTATGCGATAAAGACGGGCGATTGATTGAGTAGATGAAACGTTGTAAATTGTTGTCGGTTGTAAACTATAACAATAAAAAATAGTTTACATTAAGATTTGAAATTTATTATGAGCTTAGATTAATGTAAAACGTTCCTAATTGCAGGAACGTTGTTGATTGGAGTGGCTATGAAAAAAACAATGATAGCGGTTGGAATGACCGCGGTTCTTTCATTTGCACAATGGGGCGGCGGATTCGGTGGGCCTCAAGGTAGTGGCGGTGTGCCAGATGCCGACAAAACGGCCGACGTGAACTACGTAGGTGACGGAAAAACCTATCATACGCTGGACATCTACATTCCTAAGCAGGCTAAGGATTCATATCCGGTGGTCATCCATACTTACGGCAGCGCCTGGAGCAGCAATAACATGAAAGGCTCTGCAGATTTGAGCACCATCTGCGCGGCTTATGTCAAGGCGGGCTATGCTGTGGTGACTCCGAACCACCGTGCTGCAAATGATGCCAAGTATCCGGCGCAGCTGCACGACATCAAGGCCGTGGTTCGCTTTGTCCGCGGCAATGCGGCCAAGTACAAGTTTGACACGAATTTCGTGGCCGTGTCCGGGTTCTCTTCGGGCGGTCATCTTTCGAGCCTTACGGCGACGACTTGCGGTTTGAAAGAGGGCAAGTCCGGCTCGGTGACGGTTGACCTTGTCGGCGACCTCGGTGAGTTTACGTCTTTCAGCAGCTGCGTTGACGGTGCTGTGCTCTGGTCTCCTCCGACCGACATCTATACGATGAATCCCATCAGCATGGGCGGCTCCGGAACAATGGAAGGTGCCTTTATCGGTGTAGAACGCGAAGGAAACAAGGACAAGTGGATGGTCGCGAGTTCGCCCTACTATGCAAGCGACGACGACCCGCCGGTAATCCTGTTCCACGGCACGTCCGATAACGTCGTGAACATCGAACAGAGCCAGGAACTTTATGATTCGCTAAAGCATCACAACGTGGTGACGGAATTTGTTAAGGTGTCGGGCGGCTCCCATGGCGGCAACGTGATGAATTCGACGGAGAATTTGAACAAAGCTGTCGCCTTCTTGGACAAGGCCCGCGAGGCAAAGAAAGCTGCAGTGAAGCCTGCGGATTCTACTGCGGTAGCGGATACCTCGAAAAAGGATACCGTGGTTGCTGATACGTCAAAAAAGGACACTACGGTAAAAGATTCTACCGCAAAGGATTCGACGCTCGCCTTGCCTTTGCTTTCTGGCCGTTCTTTTGGGGTCGAAATCCATAGAAATCGGTTGCTAGTTCGTGGTGAATCAGAAGCATTCCGCTATACGATTGTCTCTGTCAACGGTTCCCGCAAGTTTAGCGGTGTTTTCCGCAAGGAACTTGACCTGTCGGCCTTGCCGGTCGGCATGTACGGAATCAAGGTGAAATCGTCTTCGGGTGTGACGAATATCATTCGATTCGTTCGAAAATAGCGTATTGGGTACAGTTGTAACCAGATTGTCCAATAAAAAATGGGCAATCTTTTTTTTTTAGGGTAGATTATGTTTGGTGATTTTCACAAGGAGTGTCTTTTATGTCTAAGTTCGGCTTGAAACAGCATATTTCAATCGCTGTTGCGGCGTTCTCGCTAGCTTCGTCTGCATTTGCGGCGACGGCCTATATCAACCAGGTCGGCTACCGCACGACGGATCCGAAGGAATTTACATTGTTTGAGGGTTCGGGCGATGTCGAGATTGTCGATGCAACCGGAAAGAGCGTTCTCACGGTGACGCCGAAGGCCGCATCCGAATGGAAACCGAGTGGACAGACCGTTCAGCTTGTCGATTTTTCAGGATTGACTGTTCCCGGTACTTACAGCATCAAGCAGGGCGGTCAGGTTCTGCGTAACGACCTGAAAATTGCGGACAAGCCGTTTGAAGATGTCGCCAAGGCCGCTTTGAAGTGGTACTACTATCAGCGTGCCTCGATGGCTTTGGAAGAACAGTATGCGGGCCAGTGGGCACGAGCGGCTGGACACACGAACGAGACTGTGGAATTTCACAAATCCGCGGGAACGGGAACGATGACGTCAAGCAAGGGCTGGTATGATGCGGGTGACTTTGGTCGCTACATCGTGAATTCCGGCATTACCACTTACACGCTCATTTCGCTCTACGAACATTTCCCGGATTACTTCAAGACGCTCAAGTGGAACATCCCCGCCGAAGGAAATTTGCCGGATTTGCTCGCTGAAATCAAGTGGAACTTGGACTGGATGCTCACCATGCAGGCAGAAGATGGCATGGTTTATCATAAGTTGACAACACTCCAGTTCCCAGGTGACATAATGCCTGCGGATGATAAAGCTAAGCTTTATGTTGTCGGAAAAGGCTCTGCGGCTACACTGGACTTTGCCGGTGTAATGGCTGCCGCCTATCGTGTGTATAAGCCATTTGATGAAGCGTATGCGAACAAGTGTCTTGAAGCAGCCAAGAAGGCTTACGCTTGGGGTGCTGCAAATCCTAATATGATTTTCAACAACCCGAGAGATGTGGGTTCGGGCACGTATAGTGACGGTAAATTGGATGACGAAATGATGTTCGCCCGTATGGAACTCTTCATTTCTACGGGAGATGAGTCCTACAAGCCGACTCTTAATGCAAACGAAACGAGTATTATTCCTGCATGGCCGGAAATGTATGGCTTGGCTGTGTATGGTGCCGCAAGCCATCCGACAGAAACGGGTGCGGAGGCCGCAACCGCAAAGACTATGCTTACGGATATTGCCAGTGAGTATGCATATATCGCCACAAAAGGTTTTGGCGTCGTGATGTCTAGCGAAGACTTTGTTTGGGGCTCGAACGCTGTCGCGGGCAATCAGGGAGTGTTCCTTCTTCATGCTTATTACGTGACGGGAGAACAGAAATATTATGAGGCCGCCAAGAAGGTCTTGGATTATTTGCTCGGCAAGAACCCGCTTGATATGTCCTTTGTGACTGGATTTGGTACAAAGTCTCCGATGCTGCCGCACCATCGCCCAAGTACGGCTGATGGCGTTGAACCGCCTGTCCCGGGAATGCTCGTAGGTGGCCCTCAGCCGGGTGGCGAAGATATCGGAAAAGATACCTGGATGTGCAAGGACTACAGAACGGGTAAGACAAATGCAACTTCTTATATCGATGACCGCTGCAGCTATGCGACGAACGAAGTGGCTATCAACTGGAACGCTCCGCTTGCATACCTCGCTGGCGCACTTGAAGCCTTGAATGCCGGTTACGCTCCGTCATTTGCTGCCGACGGTGTGGCGAAAGGTGGTACCTCGGCGCTCAGGCCGTTCTCTTCTAGAACGCCTGTAAGCACAAACAAGGCCGTCCGCCTCCGCTTTGCAGACCAGAAAGTGTTCATCGAAAAGAACGGTAAACGCTTTGACTTGAAAGGTCACCGCATCAAATAGAACTAATAATCACACCTACCTAAAAAAAATCCATATTCATAGAATGCAAACGGCGCCCTACCCGGGACGCCGTTTTCCGTAGTGTTGATTCATCTTGAGTGAACCGTAGCCGTGTTGCTCCGGCCATTGTGACGGGGTCGGTTCCTTTGCTAAAACACTTGCTACAGTTTTCTGCGAAATAACGCAACAACGGGTGGGATAACCATCAAAACGGCTCTATATTATATGCGCTAGGTAATAGCCATTTTTAGTGCGAGGATGTTTGTGAAAAATTATGCTTTAAAGCCTGTGGTGCTAGCCACGCTCGTTGTCTCCCAAGCGTTTGCGGCGACCGCCTACATCAATCAAATCGGATACCGTCCGGGAGATTTCAAGGAACTTGCTCTTGTCGATGCGAACGGCAATGTGGATTTCGTGAATTCCGCTGGCCAAGTTGTGCTCTCCGTCACACCGAAGGCTGCCTCTTTTTGGGATGCTAGCGGCCAGAATGTCCAGCTCGTCGATTTCTCGAAACTCTCCGAAGCGGGCAAGTACAGTATCAAGGTAGGCGGCAATGTTCTCCGTTCCGATCTCGTGGTGAAATCCCAAACGTACGAAGAAATTTTCAAGGCGGCCATCAAGTGGTTCTACTATCAGCGCGCGTCTATGGCGTTGGAACAGCAGTATGCAGGCAAGTGGAGCCGTGCTGCGGGCCATACGAATGCGACTGTTGAACTTCACAATTCTACAGGTGCTTCGGGAACAATCAATTCAAGCAAGGGCTGGTACGATGCGGGCGACTATGGCCGCTATATCGTAAACTCCGGCATTACGACATACACGCTCCTTTCGCTGTATGAACATTTCCCGGCGTACTTCAAGACGCTCAAGTGGAACATCCCCGCTGAAGGCTCGCTCCCGGATTTGCTTGCCGAAATCAAGTGGAATCTCGATTGGATGCTCACCATGCAGGCTAGCGATGGCGGCGTTTATCACAAACTCACTTCTCTAGGTTTCCCGGGCGATGTGATGCCGGCGCAGGATAATTCCAAGCTTTATGTTATCGGTAAAAGTACGGCGGCCACTTTTGACTTTGCTGCAATAATGGCGATGGCGTCTCGTATCTATAAACCGTTTGATGCAACTTATGCAACCAAGTGCCTCGATGCAGCCAAGAAGGCTTTTGCTTGGGGACAACAGCATCCGAACCAGAATTTTACAGCGAATCCTAGCGGCGTTTCGACGGGCACGTACGAAGATTCGACACCGAATGACGAAAAAGTTTTAGCCGGTACGGAACTGTTCATTACGACTGGCGATGCTTCGTATAAGCAGTCGGGCTCGACGGAATACATTTCGTACTGGGGCGACGTTATGGGACTTGCAACATACGAAAAGGCAACGCACCAGACGCAGTTCGGTGGCGATGCGAACGAAGCCAAACAGAAAATTTTAGGTACGGCGAATGAGTTCGCCAATCGTGCAGAAAAAGGTTTTGGCGTTGTCATGGCAAAGGATGACTTTGTATGGGGTTCCAACGCGGTCGCATCTAACCAGGGCGTATGGCTTTTGCATGCCTATTACCTCACTGGTGAACAGAAATATTACAAGGCTGCGGTCAAGGTTTTCGATTACCTGCTCGGCAAGAACCCGCTCGATATGTCGTTTGTAACCGGTTACGGTTCGAAATATGCGAAACACCCGCATCATCGCCCGAGTACATCGGATAACGTAGAAGAGCCGATTCCGGGAATGCTTGTGGGTGGTCCGCAGCCGGGTGGCGAAGATGTTGGCTCCAAGGCGGAATGGAAGTGCGATGACTACAGAACGGGGCAGGCGGCAACTGCCTACACCGACCAGCAGTGCAGTTATGCCACAAACGAAGTCGCTATCAACTGGAACGCACCTCTCGCTTATCTTGCGGGCGCCATTGAAGCGCTCAATGCGGGTCACGCTCCTGAATTTGCGGTTTCCGGCGTTGCCAAAAAAGATGCTCCTGCATCTAGTTCTTCCGAACAAAAGAGCAGTTCCTCGGTGGCCTCCAGCTCGTCGGTTGTGTCGAGTTCTTCTGTAGCTTCGAGTTCTGCGACGGCGCCGTCTTCTTCGAGCGTGCCGCAGAGTTCATCGTCTGCAAAGCAGGGCGTGTCTTCAAGTTCCTCTGCAACCGCCGTTTCTTCCAGTTCGCAGGCTTCGGACGCCATTCGTGTCGTACCGATTGATCGCAATGGCCAAAGCAATCAGCCACGTCTGCGCTTCGATGACCAGAAACTCTTCATCGAAAAGAACGGCAAGCGCTTTGATTTGAAAGGCCATAGAATCAAGTAAGTTTTCTCATATTCATAGAATGCAAAGCGGCGTTTCCATTTTGAAATTGGGAGCGCCGTTTTTTACTAAATTAGTTGTATGATGTCGAGTGTATTGAACAATTTGTTGATGTTTGTTCTTGGCCTGTTGGCCTTGAGTTTCCTTGTCACGATTCATGAACTTGGCCATTTTTTGGTCGCCAAATGGAATAAGGTTAAGGTCAATACTTTCTCGGTCGGCTTTGGCAAGAAACTTTTTCGCTTTAAGAAAGGGGAAACGGAATACTGCATTTCGGCAATTCCCTTTGGCGGTTATGTGGCTATGGCCGGCGAAAATCCTGACAGCATCGAAGAAGGCGCAACTCCAAGCGAAAATGATTTTTTGGGAAAGTCTGTGGGGGCTCGTGCCGCGATTGCATTTGCAGGGCCGTTCGTGAACATTGCTTTTGCCTTTATCCTCTTGATTTTCCTTTACATGGTCGGTGTTCAGGAACCTGACAGCAAGAACCTCATTGTAGGGTTTATTGCAAAGAATTCATCTGCAGAAATTGCGGGGATTCAGCCGGGCGATACGATTACAGCGATAAACGGCAAGGCGACTCAAGGCTGGGACGATTTCCGCGAACAGATTGGCGTAAGTCTCGGTGCGGACGTGACGCTTGAAGTGCATCGCGGTGGCGAACCTCTCGCTATCAAGGTTATCCCGCAAGAACTTGTGATTCCTGCAGCGGATTCGACATCGGAACCTATCAAGATGGGCATCGGCGATATCGGTATTTATCCGCGCAACCGTGTCATCGTGCGTTTGCCGCCAAAAGAAGGCTCCGCGGCCGAAAAAGCGGGAATCATGCGCGGCGATACCATCTTCGAAATCAACGGTGAACATATTTCCCGCTACGAAGACGTTGTACGCCTTATCGACGGTTCCAAGGGTGCCGAAGTTAACGTGACGCTAAAACGTGATGGTAAAAGCGTTAACGTAAAAATGACTCCTGCCTACAGCGAGGAATTCGACCGTTACATTGTCGGAATCCAGATGGGTTACGTGATGTTCAGCGAAACGCATCTTGTGCGTCGCGGCCCGATTGAAGCTTTCGAAAAAACGTGCGCGACCAGCTGGAAAATGACGACGAGCATTTTCCGCTACTTCCAGCGTTTGTTCAAGGGACAGGTCAAGGTTGAAGCGTTCTCCGGTCCGGTTTCTATTGTCGCTGTCATGGGTAACGTGTGGATGAGCGGTTTCCAGGATTTCTTGATGCTGCTCGCTCTCATCAGCATTAACTTGGGCGTAATGAACCTCTTGCCGCTCGCGATTACCGACGGCGGACTCCTCATGTTCCTCGCCATTGAAAAAGTGCGCGGCAAGCCTTTGAGCTTAAAAACGCAAACGGTTATCCAAAACGTCGCAGCCGCATTTTTCATCAGCTTCTTCGTGTTCATCACCGTACTCGATTTCGGCAAACTTTCGTTGTTCTTGAAGTAGCGTGTTGGGCGTCATCCTGAGCGAAGTGCGTAGCACGGAGTCGAAGGTTCCAGTGCAGTTATTGAACGCGTAGCGTGCGAAGGATCTATTTTAGCCGCTTAATATTGTAAAAATAGATTCCCATGATGACCGCAATCGTGATAACCCAGCTTATGGGATAAACTACCATCAGCGAGGCGAACGAGTTGTATTTGGGGAAAATGAAAATCACCCAGAGAATGCGGATGCCGCAGACGCCCACCATACAAGTGAGCGCCGGAGCTAGGGACTTGCCCATTCCAGAAAGTGCGCCCGAAAATACATCCAAGAAAACATTAATTACTAGAAGCCCCACCACAACGTACATGCGGATAGATGCGATTTCAATGATTTCGGTATTGGATGTGAATACGCTCAGCATGGGCCTTGCGAAAATACAGCATAACGCGCTTAACATAATGGTGGACGAACACCCGAGCAGAAGCGTCCAGCGGACCGTGCGGCGGCAACGTTCCATGTTCTTTGCGCCGAAGTTTTGTCCCACGAAAGTCACGCAAGCCTGCGAAAACGAATTCAGCCAGTAATATACCACGAATTCGTAATTGAGGGCGATGGACGAAGCTGCCACCGTAGCGGAACCGAGGCTGTTGATGGCCGATTGCAAACAGACGTTACTGAATGAGAATACAACGCCGCGAAGCCCCGTCGGTAGCCCCACGCGCAATATGCGGCTCAAGAAAAGAGGCGTCACGCGCAACTTCCAGAATTCCAGCTTGAAGGGGCCCACTTCATGTAAGAGCATGTAGAACAAGGTAATTCCGCTGATGACGTTGGCGATGACCGTCGCAATGGCCACGCCCGATACGCCCATGTCAAAACCCGCCACCAGAATCAGGTTCAACACCACGTTTACGGCTCCCGCCACCATGAGCACGTAAAGCGGCCGCTTTGTGTCGCCCTTGCTGCGCAGGATAGCGGAGACAAAGTTGTAGATCATCACGAAGGGCATCCCGGCAAAGTAGATTTGCAGGTAAAGCACCGCCATGTCCAACACATCTTCCGGCGTCGAAATTAGTTCGAGAATTGGCCTTGCAAAAAAGATTCCCACGAACGAGAGGAATATCCCGCTGAAGAACGCCACCATCACCGACGTATGGACGCTGCGGGTCACGGAGCGGTAGCTGCGTGCACCGATGGAGTTGGCCACCACCACGTTCGCGCCCACGGAAATCCCGACGAACAGGTTGATGAGCATGTTAATGACGAACGTGTTCGCGCCCACGGCCGCCAAAGCCTTGTCGCCCGCGAACTGCCCCACCACGGCGACATCCGCCAGGTTGAACATCTGCTGGAAAATGCTGTTCAAGGCAATAGGGATGGCGAACCTCAGGATTTTTCTCCCGAGGGGCCCGTTCAGCATATCGATGTTCGTCTTTGATGCCGCCATGCAGTACCTTGAAAACGGGCGTAAATTTAGTTTTTAAATTGCGGGGACAGAAAGGACGGTGCTTCAATGAACTCTATTATCATTTACGGTAGCCTGTGCGAAATCCGAAGAACTCGATTCTTCAAGGGCGCTGCTTTCACCACCTTCTTGGCCGAAACTACTCCCGTCATCGCCACAAGTGACGAACCCTGTCGCAACAAACAATGCACTGAATAAACTAAGACGCTTCATATTTTGTCTTAAAACCCCAAAGTGCATTGAAATTAAAAGCAAGACGATGTGCACAGTAAGTTATATCATAGCTGTACTTAAATTCCATCCCCAAATGCAACCTGGATTTTATTTTATATATAAAGTAAGCTCCGCCACCATATTCAATAAAACTGTAAGGATAAGGCTCGCGAAAATTATCATCTCCCGCCCAATAATAGGCTCTCGTTCGAGATGCGAACTGGATTAACCCGATTAGCATTTTTGGCGTCGGGGAAATTTGCTCCATCAAGCTCACTCCGCCCCGAATCGCTTCAGGTTCTTTATAAAATAGTCCCAAAAGCCCCCAGTCGGTCCAGCCCATTACACCGAAATGCTCCGAAGCAAAACCTAATGTGATATATGGGTTCATGAATTGAAAACCGCAACCAATTTCAAAATGATTTATAAAATGGAAAAAAGAAAAACTCCCATCGATTTTCCATTCATGTTTAACAACATAATTCCAGTTGCTAAACCGGATAGAATCTTCTGCCGTCTCTCCAGGTTTAGGGGATAACGCCGCATATTTTGAGAAAGATCCGCCTATCATCGTTCTAGAAGAATCAGCGAGGTTATGGTACGCCGCCATAAAAGCACCCGCAGAAGGCGGACGCATAGTACAACCCGTCATCAAAAAAATAACAGCAATCCCTAAAAGAATTTTCCTCAGAACTGACATGATATCATTAATATAAAACAAAAAGTTCATTTCGTATCATTTGTAATGATAAGAAAATTCAAAAAAATTGAAAACAAGTAATTTTTTTATTTTATACAAGAAAAAGGAGAACAAATATGAAACGAGTGCGCGATTTCTTTGGATATCTGTTGGGCGGCATTCTCTTTGTCTGCCTGATTCCGACAATCATGTGGCTTGCGTCGGGGATGCCCGCGCTTTGGCCAATCGATACGTGGCGCTGTGTCGTGGCGCCTGTCGTGATGCTTGTTGGCCTTGTGCTGAGCGTGTGGACTATCGTTTATATGCGCAGTCGCGGCAAGGGGAATCCGATGGATGCTTTTGGCCACGAAGTAGCCCCGCGTACAAAACACCTGATGGTTGAAGGCCCGTACAAGATAAACCGCAATCCGATGCTGACGGGTACGTTAATTTATCTCGCGGGTGCTGCCGTATGGCTGTGGACTTGGCAAGCCGTCGTCGTGCTCGTGGCTTTCTTCGCCATTATGATGGTGCAAGTGCTCAGCGAAGAAAAACGCCTCCGCCGCGATTTCGGCGAAGAATACGAAGAGTATTGCAAACACTCGCGGCGGTTTTAGAAATTATAATCAGTGGGCAATGTGCCACAAGAATATGCGCCAACCGTTGACCGTGTTGGCTCTTTGTTTTTCGCTTGCTCCGTTGTAAATGTAGCCGAAATCGTTCCCGGCAAACTGCCTTAGGAACGTTGCAAGAACATCCACGACTTGCTTTGGAGTGTATTGCTTCACGTTTTTGCTTGCAGGGGGATATTCAAGTGTGATGAGAGGCACCGCAAGTTCCCTTCGGTCGTCCATCAGGCAAATTATGGCTGCGGCGGAGGATTTTCCCAATTTCTCAAGACTATCATAGGCGCGTTTTGCAGTTGAATCAATCAGCATGTCTTCAATGATTGCTTTGACTTCTGTGAAATGCTGTGCGATTTTGCAAACGGAACTGTATTGCTTGTTTTCGATGATATCTTTTTGCTTGGCTATTTCACTTATAATTTTGGCTTTGTTCTCCTCGGTTTCTAATAAAATAGATTTTGCGTTACTGCCCGTAAATGCATACTTGTTTGTATCGGAAGCACTTTCGTTTATGGGCGCAATGATTCTTTGATTGTTGTATTTGAATAAGCTAGAATCGTAGCAGTGAATCCCGGTTTCTTGCCCAGCGCAGATTGTTTTTCTGATGACGATTTCTTTTGCTGAGATATCCCCTTTATAAACGGAGTCAATGACGAAGTTTATTTCAATGCGTTCTGTTGCTTTCTGCTTGATTTCGTTGATTTTATTCGTATCGACGTGAAGCACGCCCGAAACAATATGCTGGGACCTAGCGACAGCTCTCCACAAGAATTCGTACTCCTCGTCAACTTTAGGCTTTTCTTGGGTTTGTTTGCCGACTAAGTCAGCGAAGGGGATGACCTTTTTCCAATTCTCGATGGAATCGTTGAATTTGTTCGAAAAGTAATTGCTTGCAATGCCGATGTCGTAACCATAAATAATGGTGATTGAAAGAGTTTCGCCATCTTCAAATTTAAAACCTGAATCGAAAATGACTTTTGCAATTTTTACAGCTAATAAAGTATCGTTTTCATCTTTGTTAATCTTGGTGGCGGTGACTTCTATGAGCTTGACTTGGGTTGTCTCTCCATTTAAATTTGTGGTCGTTGTCTTGTTGCGGTACATTGATATGCTTGAAATTGGCAGTTCGTGGCTTGCAACGCTAATAATCTTTTGCATGTCCGTGACATATATGAGCTTGTTTGAAACTGTAGCACTGCCTGCGAGGGTTACAATTAAAATTAGGATTGGCAATGCGATGCCCGCATAAAGAAATACTTTTTGGTTGGCAATGTTGATGTTTCCTTCGCTTTTTACGGAGACGACGAATGTCTTTGCAATCATGTCGTGCAATGACTGTAAGGATTTGTTGTTGACTATGATAAAGTAAGTTTCAAGAACTGGAATGGAAAATAGGATTGTACCGAGAATGAGGCTTGGGTAAAGGTCCGCAGAATCAGAAACCGGCAAACCGTTTAGCAAAATATAAGCGGCAAAAGGGATGGCTCTCAAGAAACTCTTGGGAACAGAAATTGCTTCGGAACTTTTGCCGACCACGCGGATTTTGAGCAACTTTTTAGCGACTGTCTGGCCGTTTAAAATCTTGCTGTTGCCAATTCCGAAGTAAAATAAGACTACGGTGAAGCCTACGATTTTTCCGAAATCTCCAAGTTCAATGAAAAAATCTCCGAATAACAAACCGAGCAGTTTACCGAATAAAACGATGATTAAGGAATCTATTAAAAACGCGAAAAATCTTCTCTTTCTTGTCGCGAGATTTATTGTTGTTACTTCGTCTGTCGTTGCTACAATCTCATCCATTTTTTTACCCTTAATTGACTATAATTAAATTTTGTTTCAAAATATACAATCATTTTGTTGTAAAAAATGCCTCCGTTCATTTTGATTACTTCGGTAGTTCTATAAATTACAGAATAACATCAAGATGAATAGACTCAACGTCATGGCGGACTAGATCCGCCATCTAGCTCAAGTTTTTTACAACTGCTATTTCTACAGAAATCTCTGTCTCATTTGCATTTAGTAAATTATGATGAGACTATATTGTTATGGGTGTCACATGAACATTCTGATTCTTTCTGGTAGCCCGCGCAAGGGCGGCAATACGGATTTGCTGGTGGAAGCGTTCGTCAAAGGCGCTTCGCCAAAGCACCAAGTTGAAGTCGTTTCCGTTCACGATTACAAAATCAATCCTTGCATCGGTTGCAATTCTTGCTTTGCCCGCGAAGACCATGCGTGCTGCCAGAAAGACGACATGCAAATCGTCTATGAGAAAATATCGAAAGCCGAAATGCTCGTCATCGCGTCGCCGGTGTATTTTTACGGCTTGAGTGCACAGCTCAAAGCGGTCATCGATCGTTTTCACAATCCGATCCGCGATACATTTCACATCCACAAGATGGCTTTGCTCTTAGTGGGAGCGGCCTCGCTTCCGGAACTGTTCGACAGCATCCTTGCGCAGTATGAACTTTGCCTCAAGTTCTTCAAGCTGCAAGATATGGGCCGTGTGCTTGTGCGTGGTGTAAAGGACAAAGGCGATGTCGAGAACGGTGATTCGCTAAAGCAAGCTTTTGAATTAGGACAAAGTATCTAAAAATAGAAACGCCTATTGTCAGCGGCTGTATTCGACTTTTTCGAAAGCTTTGGGCTCGTTGTTTTCGAGCACCCATTTCACCGCCAACTCGGTCAGCTGATAGAGCATTTCCTTGCAGCTCTTGTTGCTTATCGTTTCAGCGAGAGCGCAGGCCTTTTCCGTAGTTTCTCCGTCGGCTGTCTTGAAATACGCTGGCAGCGAGGCCGCCATTTTCCTGTAGTCTTCGTCCCAGTTCATTCCGCCGTTGTCGAGGATTTCGTTCGTGATACGCCCTATGGCGCGTATGACTTCGCCCTGCACCGTGTCCGCATGGCCGCTGCCGGGGACAAGGAGCTCCCAGAGTTCGTCAAACTGTTTTTGCCATGTCGAACTTTTCACGGTTATCGGCTTTTTCTCGTTGTGGAGTTCTCGTCTCGGCACGGGCGTCACATCGAAAATTCTGTACAGTTCGTCAAGAGCGTCGCTGAACTCTTCTACACGTTCACGTGCAAATTTCGAACGGTAGAATTCAAAGCTCTCGCCGATTTTCGTGACAAAGCTTTTGGTCTTGTCGGAAGTCTTTGCGCCTGCCGCAAGCAGAGCTTTGGCGATGCGTACCATGCTTACGATGTTCGCGTTGTTGCATGAGCGGAGAGATTCGTCAAGGACCGTGAATTTATCCCAACCGCCGCAGGACTCGGGATCCGCTCCGCATGCGAGGAGATTCTCCACGGCCTGTGCCTTGTGGTTGCGTGCGTTGGCAAAGAGCGCGTTTCCGGCACGTGCATCGGCTGCAAAGTTGATATCAGCTCCGTGTGCGATTAGAATTTTCAGCAGATTCACGTCGTCCGCAAGCTTCGTCGCCGGCGTTTCGCCCCAGCCGCAATCCGCATTCAAATCGATGCCATTCTCGGCAAGGAATGCGACATGTCCCTCGGTTAGACCTTTGAACGAAAACGCATTTTCTGTCGTTCTGCTGCGTGCTGTGGCGGACACCTCGCATTTCTCGAATACCGCCTTGAATTTGTCCATATCGCCGCTGTCGATAATTTCCTGAAAATCTTCTGGGAGCGTCTTGCGTTTCTTTGCCATAATCTTTTGTCCTTAATTCTTGAAATGAAAATTCTACATTTTTACAGTTTCCCATTCGCATATCCCTCCGTTGCAGCAATTAATCATTTATCTATGCTGTTAAATATATCATTCTTTATAATCATTAGTAATGAGCGATTATCACATTTATCTCGCAATCCAAGATTTTCTGAATAGATTCAATCAATGTTTCGTCTTCGTCTATTAATTTTTCTGGATTCGTAACATTTATACTACAACAAGCAAATCCACATTTAAAATCATATCTTAAGTCGTTCAGCGACGAAGTTTCGCCGCAACACGGAAGGGTAATATCGAGCTTTTTAAATTCATCTTCACATGCGATACCCATAGCTTCATTCCACCAGTCAAAGCTTATTTCTTTTCCGCATTTAGGACATGTTATATTCACGAGATTGCTTCCACAATCAATAAACTCCGGATTATCCGTGACTTCCAAATCGACACAATCGCATGTAACCGCAGATTCTATAAACGACTTTGCTGCGTTTAACTTGTCCTGAGAAACCTTCGTGTATGGACTTTTGGGAATTATCTTGTAAACTTGATCTGACATTTCGTCCCCCGGTAAATGTATTTTAAGTTTAATAAATTTTTTATTTTGGGGAATAGAAATTTGAGGAAATGATGGTTAAACGGATTGGATTCGTCAAATGAAAATCGAAATAGCAAACATAGAAGATGTTCCAGAGCTTTTGGAATTGCACGACAAGGCGTTCTTTGCCATTGCCGCAGAAGTAGATTGGCTCGATGCTCCCGGCTTGAAAGAATCGCTAGAGCAGGCGCGTGAAGATTTCCCGAAATACATGACGCTTAAAATGCTTTCCGATGACGGAAAAATTGTTGGCTCGGTTCGCGGTCGCGTCGAGGATGGTTCGCTTTACATTGGCCGCCTGATGGTGCTGCCGGAATGCCAAGGCAAGGGGTACGGAAAAATTCTGTTTCGCGAAATCCAAAGGCGGTTGCCCCACAATCGTGCATGGCTGTTCACCTGTGGCGAAGTCCGACGTATCGTTTCGTTCTACGAGCGC
>JAFWRL010000110.1 GCA_017520105.1 Fibrobacter sp. | reverse complement strand
GGCCGTAAATAGATGATTTCAAACGTATTATACCGCGAGATTCAGGAGTGAACATAGGGAGTGTGGGTGTGGGGTGTGGAGGGTGGGCACGGACCTGCGGTCCTTTGAGGTATGGGCAATTGGGGTATGGGGATACTGCAATTAGAAATGCTCAAAGGCTTGTGAAACAAGCCGTCCTCAAAGCGAAGCGACTTCATAGCCCACAACCTCAAACAAAGTAAGGATAAATGTACTCCTCTGCGAGCTTCGGAAGGTTTGCAAGCACGGCTTGTTTACATTCCATGTCAGAGCGTTCGTAAATGTTTCGCAGAACATCCAGGGAAAAATGTTCCAACCGTTTGCGCGATGTCGGCAAGTGCGCGATATGCCAGCCCTCCGGCTTGATTTTACCGCGGCCGGGAACAAACACGCGGCTAAACCCAAACGATGTTCCCGCCTCCATATGCGCAGTCAAAAAAGCGTGGAATTTCGCGAACATGCCTTCGCATTCCGCGGGCGTGAGCTGCACTTCGTACCCTTCCGGGCACGCAGCGCCATCGACCACGTCGATGTCCGTCCCCAAATGGTGACGGCTCGCCCCCGGCAGCGCCGACCACGTGAGAATCGCATACATCAATTCCTCTTCGTCCGTCGGGCGTTCCATCGGTTCGCCAGTCGCGGACAACAGCTTAAGTTCGCCTCGCGCCTTGCGGTTCCAAATGGAGAGTTGCTTTTCGAACGTGCGATACGCCGATTCCACGCGGAGTTCAAATCCGTTCGCCTTGGCAGCATCCGCCAAAGCCTGCAAATCACCGACAATTTCCCTATCCACAAAGTATCCCGGCTGGAACTCAACTAAATCGGGAGTTCCAAGACCATAGGGCAACAAATCCGTCATTGCACCGTCCCTCCCATCTTTTCAATTAGGTCTTTCCACTGCTTTACCGAAGCTTTTTTCTTCCTGGCGGGCGACTTTTTTTTCACAAGCGCCTGCGCGAGGGGCGCCGGGTTTGCATGAGTCCACGCAATGGCAAGGGCATCCGTCGCATCGAGCGGGAGTTCCGCTGCAGCAATTCCAAGACGAGCAAAAACCATGTTTGCCACCTGTTCCTTTGACGCAGCCCCGTCTCCCGTAACCGCCTGCTTCACGACTCGCGGCGGGTATTCCTCGTACGTCATCCCGCGACGGCGGCACGCCACAAGGACCGCCCCGCGGATATGTCCCAGCACAAGGGCGCTCTTCACGTTTTTCGCAAAAAATACACCTTCCATCGCCAAAGCATCCGGATGGTAATGATCTAGGCGCTCTTCCAGTTCCGAAACAATATGCACTAGCCTATCTTCAAGATTCTTAGTGGCTTTTGCATGGAACGTGCCATATTCGAGCACCTGAACTTGATTGCCCGTCTTTTTCAAAAATGCGTAGCCGGTCGTTATGGACCCCGGATCGATACCTAGAATAACCATGACTCAAAAAATAGATAAAGAATTACATTTTTTTGAAAAAAATCACTATTTACGGGAGCGTTCTTTATTAGATTTCTTAATATGGAGGCTACCATGCTGATTGACCAGGAACATGCAGATTATATGAGAACTAAAGCTCACCCAAGACAGCTGGGGATTCCTCTCAGCCGTTGGGGACGTAATCTTATAGCCTGCTGCCCATTCCACGCGCCAGAGGAAACTTCGCTGTTCTTCTACGATGCCTTGGGCTACTGGCGTTACCGCTGTCTCCAGTGCGGAAGCGAGGGCGACCTTGTCGATTTTCTCATGAAAAGCCGCTTTAACGGTCTAGACGAACAAGCCGCCCGTTCCGAAGCGTTTGAATTTCTTGGAGCGCTCGACAAAGAACTTGTAAACGCCCAGGATAGTGAACATCCCTGGATTAAAGAAGTTGGTGGCGAGAAATCCAAAGTATTGGAATGCTTTGTGCGTTACTGTCACTGGGCCGCCTGCAAGAGCCCATCCTTGGCAAAATTCCTGGAAGCCCGCGGCTGGAATATCGGGCAGGCGCAACTGTACGGACTCGGTTACTACAGTGGTGACCCGGAACCATTCATCAGCTACTGCATGCTTTCGGGCATCGAACGCCACCAAATCAGTTTTTACCTCGACAACCTCGATGCTTACCACGAGCCGCGACTCACCATTCCGGCCCGCAATTCCAAGGGATTCATCCATTCCGTCTATGGAAGGCTCATCGAAGACAACGAAAGCAGCCACACCTATATCACCTATGCTTCGGGCCCGACCGTCATCCCGTTCAACATTCAGGCCGATAGCGAGCAACCCCTGATTGTCCAGGGATTCTTTGACGCCCTAACGGCAGACCTTGCCGGCATCCCCGGTGTCGTCTCCACGATGTACCAAGAACTGAACATCAACCACCTGTACAAGCTCAAGGCTTGCGGTGCGGAATCGTTCACGGTCATATTACGTCGCGATCAAGACCGCAGGAAACAGGAACTGAGGATTCAGAAATACCTCAAAATGGCCGAACAGTTGCACATGAACCTCAAGTCCATCGTGCTACCGAAAGGCGAAACCGTCGATACGCTTGTCCGCAAAAAAGGCGCAGACCAGCTCATTGACCTCATCGCGAACACCGAAGTCGATACAATCCATTCCCACCGCAGGTCCATGCTCCTGCAAGACATCAAGGACAACTTTGACACCGCGATGGCATGTCCACCGGACCAGAACGTTGGCTACACACTGAAATCGTTCCCCAAGCTCACCAGGGATATCGACGGCGTACAGTCCGGATGCTTCTTTGTCTCGTCCAATCCATTCGGACTCAAAACGATTTTGCTATCTAGCCTGGCGCTAGACCTTATCGAAAGCAATCCCTGTCTCAAAGTCATTTACGTAGCCTACGAAACCCCGCGGCGCCAAATCTTCGACGGGTTTGTTTCCATGCTCATCGGACAATCGCTATTCTCCGTCCGTAAGCAGAGCACCGACAACGAAATCAACAAAAAAATTCTGGACGCCACACGCGAACTGATGGGATACGTGCGCAGCAACCGCCTTGAAGTCTGGGAAGACATGCCCCTCGACTACGGCGAAATTCTCAAAACGCTAAAACAGGAAATCAAGGAACATCCGGACTTGGTCCTTGTGATAGATGGTATCGACCACCTGAAAGTTGCCGACCGCCCAGAACTCCCGGATATTCACGAGAAACGCTCCTCCGTGATGCTGGATTTATACAAGGCTCTCGACATCCCCATATTCCTCGGAGGCGAACTGATAGACTCCCCCAACATGGGACTTTTGGGTCCAAGGGCTTATCTCCGCGATTCCGACGCCATCTACTGGCTCACCTCAAAAGGCGACAACCTGACTCTCACCGTTGATTCTAAGCGTCTAGGAACGAGTCACATCTATGAAGGCAGCATCTTGACGGACCCTCAATCTAGCCGCATGCAAGAAGCTTAATGTTTACCATTGTCGATTTTAACAACTTCTGGAGTCCGTCTGGCGGCGGAGTCCGACGCTACCACTTGCAAAAGATGGCGTTCTACGAGCGCCAAAGCGAAGTCCTTTCAGTTTTCGTCATGCCGTCTTCGGAAACCTATACGGAACGAAAGAGCGATGGACTGATTATAGAGCATGTGAAAGCGTTCCGCTTCCCGGGGAACTGGGAATACCGCTTTATGTGGAAACCCAAGCAAATCCGCCCCATACTCGAAAAATACAAGCCCAACGTAATTGAAGTCGGCTCACCGTACATTTTGCCCTCGGCCGTGCGACGCATCGCCAAGAAAATCGTCCCGAACGCAGCACTGTTCAGCTTTTGGCACGCTGACTTCCCGGTCACCTACGTAGGCCGCCCTGTCGCCAAAAAACTCGGAGCAGGAGCAGGAACGTTTTTCCGCAAGCTCGCCTTCAAGTACGCCAAGAAGGAATTTAAAGGTTTTGACTGCGTACAAGCTTCATCCAAAGAAGCCATGGCTCGACTCAAGAAGAACGGGCTGCCCGACCCGCGCTGGATTCCGCTCGGCTGCGACATCGAGACGTTCTCGCCCAGCCGCCGCGACGAAGCGCTCGTCAAGGAACTCAAGGACGGCGAACCGGACCGCCTGACGATATTCTTCCCGCACAGGCACTGCAACGAAAAAGGCATCGACCTCGTACTCGGAGCCTACGACATCCTGACGCAAAAACTCGGCCACGAACCATCAATCGTCTTTGCAGGTACAGGCCCAAGCCTCCCGCTCGTGAAGGCCGCCGCCGAGAAATACAAACACGTGAGCTACATCGGATTCGTAAATTCCATCGACGAGATGGCCCACTATTACGCCAGCGTCGATATAGGGCTTGCCCTCTCCGGCTGGGAAACGTTCGGGCTTTCAATCTTGGAAAGTATGGCCAGCGGAAATGCTCTCGTCGGAGCCGCTGCTGGAGCCGCCTACGAACACGTCACGGAATCGGGTGCAGGCACAATCCTCAAGGAACGCACGCCCGAAGCACTGGCCGACGCAATTATCGAACTATACCATTCCGACCTTACAGACAAGAAAACCAAGGCTCGGCAATACGCCGAAAAGTTCAGCTGGAACGACTGCTTCAAGCGGCAGCTCACTTTGTACAAAGAAATTGCAGCTCAGAAAAATCCAGCAACCCTGCAACAGTAACGTCGCGAAGATCAACTTTGCAAAAAAGACTCGTCAATGACGAGTCTTTTTAGTCGGGATGACTGAATTCGAATCAGCGACCTCTTGAACCCCATTCAAGCGCTCTACCAGGCTGAGCTACATCCCGAGGTCTCTTACAAGAGTATGCCAAAGTTAGT
>JAFWRL010000109.1 GCA_017520105.1 Fibrobacter sp. | reverse complement strand
TTGCACCACATCGGAGTCCGTCAGCTAGAGGCTCTAATCATCACGCACCCTGACCAAGATCATTTCGGCGGAGCGATTTCGCTCATCAAGATGTTCCCTATCAAGGAAATATGGACAAGCGAATGTTCCCTGAAAGAGCCCAAGCCCGATTGGCAAAAGTTCATCCGCGAAGCGAACAAACGAAAAATTCCTATTCGCCATGTCCACCGAGGCTTTCTTTGGAAAGAGAACTTCTTTGAAATCAAGACGCTCCACCCTATCGAAAACGCCTGCGTCGAAGCGAACGAAGGGAGTGTCACCGTCCGGCTTAAAGGGCTAGGGCATTCTGCCGTCCTCACGGGAGACCTCACCGTCGCAGGCGAAAAAGAAATCCTAAAGACCGACATTTATCTAAAAAGCGATGTGCTAAAACTCGGGCACCACGGTTCCAAGACATCCAGCAGCATACCGTTCGTGACAGCAATCGACCCCATTTACGCCATCATCCCCAGCGGTCGCAAAAACCGTTTCCGCCACCCGCACAAACAAGTGCTGAACCGCCTCGATTCGCTAAACATTCCCTACATCAACACCGCAAAAAAAGGGACGATAACGTTCACGTTCGTCCCGGATTCAATGAGCTATACAACGATGTGGTGAATTGCGGCTTCGCCGCAGTTCCAAGTTACTAGATACTAGTTACTAGCAAAACGTCATCCTGACACCGAAGGTGGAAGGATCCAGTAAAGTCAGTTGATAAAACTTAATGATGTCATTCTGGAGGGAGCCTTATTCAAATGCGAAGCCATTAATGTCTTTAGCCCCGAATTAAGGTTGGTGAGCCTGTCGAACCACCGAGCCGGGAGACCGATAGGATCCAGTAAAGTTTAGTGTTTAAGAGTTAGGTTATAGGGACTAATCTTAGAAAGATAAGCTATTTACTTGTTCCAGCGCCCCCTATCTGGAAGAAAAATTTGCACTTAAAATCATCTGCAAAATTTTTCTCCAAACGAACGCCGGCTTCAAAATAAACTGTTCGCATTGGGGACCACCGCAAACCAATATCATTCACGTATGTAAAACTGCGCAAATGAAATCCTCGTTCATAAATAACATGAGTGATAATATGACTTTGATCTGTTAATCCTAACCATGATTTAGGAACTAAAGGTATATAAAGGTTTCCGCACCAAGCATAGGCAGGGACACCTAAAAGTATATAACCTAACACTTCTAAAGCCTTATTTGAAGGAGAATATCCATCAAACGCCCCTACAATCAAGCCCACCACTAAGGCTCCACCCAAAGAAAACAGAGCCTCATCAGAAACTTTATCAGGATCAATGCTTATATGAAGCGGATCAAATCCAAAATAAACATCAAATAAATTGCCTACATGGAAAGCATCCTCTTCGGTTCCTGACCGAATATCAAACAGAGATATTTCCGCAGTAGTCGGATACACATAAGATGCATGAAAAGTCATCCCATAAGGCAAATAACTTTCTTTAACCGGTTCCTCGCCCATGCCATTACAGCAAAGAACAAGAACTAGCAAGCCTATAAGAATTCTTTTCATACAATTTATCAAAAAAAACTATTTTGCATGAAATAAATTTTACTTCTTCAAATACTCAAGCGCAGTATCATGCAGCAGCCCGTTCGTCGCGATGCTTGTGAAGCCTTCGTAAATGGGCGCCGTCGGCTTTCCGTTTGCATCGAAGAGTTCGGTCTTGCCATCAATGGTGCTGAACTTGCCACCCGCTTCTTTCATCAAGAGCGGGAACGGAGCAATGTCCCACAGCGAAACGACTGGATCCACCATAATTTCAGCACGGCCTGCCGCCACCAGGTAATAGCCGTAGCAGTCACCCCAGCCGCGATGCAAGCGGGCGCTGCGGCGGAGCTTCGTAAAGCCTTCGCCAAAGCCCTTGTCTTCCATCGTGTTGACTGTTCCCGAAAGCACAAGAGCATCGCTTAACTGCGATACCTTCGAAGTGCGAACTTCACGACCGTCCAAGAAGGCGCCACCGCCATTCACAGCCCATACGGCACTCTTCATCGCGGGCAAATGAACCACGCTCGCAATCGGAACGTTCTT
This sequence comes from Fibrobacter sp., assembly GCA_017520105.1. The sequence continues at coordinate 5,588 of JAFWRL010000109.1, read as the reverse complement.
ATGCCACAGCCCAATGAGCGTTCCGAACAAAGGCACACCGTGGATAAACGACTTGGTGCCGTCAATCGGGTCAATCACCCACTGGTATTCCGCATCCGGGCTTTCAATGCCAAATTCTTCGCCAATGACGCCAAAGCCGGGAGTTTCCTTTGCCCAGAATTTGCGAGCGAGTTCTTCCGTTCCCTTGTCCGCAATCGTCACGGGAGTCTTGTCAGCCTTCCATTCGACGCCAACATCGTTCTGGTAATACTTGAGAATGTTCTCTTCGGCAAGTTCCGCCGTCTTGAGAGCAATCTTCAAAAGTTCCAGATTCTCGGGAGCGACACCGACCTTTGCAATCTCGCGATTTTCCATAGCAAACTCCTAGCCGACCCACTTCTTGACAAGCGAAACAAGCAATTCGTTTTCTTCGGGTTTGCCCACCGTGATGCGGATGTGTTCCGGCATACCAAAGCTCGTGAGGCCATGGACAATCATGCCGTTCTGTTCCAAGAAAGCGACAAGTTCCTTGGCACGTTCACCGATGCGCACGCAGATAAAATTCGCCTGCGTCGGGAGCACCTTGAAGCCAAGCGCACCAAGTTCACGGTTCAAGTATTCAAAACCCACAGCATTGTTCTTGCGAGTCGCTTCAACGTGTGCGGTATCGGCAAGAGCAGCCACAGCAGCCACCTGAGCAGCCTGGTTCACGTCAAACGGCGGCTTGATTTTCCACATCGCACGGACGACTTCAACACTTGCCATCGCATAACCCACGCGGAGCCCAGCCAAACCGTAAATCTTACTGAAAGTGCGGTTGAGGAACAAGTTCGGGTATTCCGAAAGCAGTGGGGCCATCTTCGGATAATCGGCAGCCGTTGCAAATTCAGCGTAAGCTTCGTCCAAGAACACAAGAACGTTCGACGGCACTTTCGCAAGGAAGCTGCGAATTTCCGCTTCGGTGTAATAGTGACCGGTCGGGTTGTTCGGGTTGCAAATAAAAGCCACGCGAGTCTTGTCATTGACGGCAGCAGCGAGCTTATCAAGGCTAGCCTTTTCTTCGCCTTCACCAACGCCAATAAAATCGGCACCATTCGAAAGCGTCGTAAACTTATAGACGGAGAACGTCGGCGTAATGCCCACGCAGTTGTCGCCTTGACGGATAAATGCCTTACCCACCATGTCGATAATTTCATCGGAACCGTTGCCGATTACAATTTGGTTCGTCTGCACACCATACATCTGGGCAATCGAGTCTATGAGCTTCGGGGCATCGCCGCGCGGGTACAAGTGCAACGAATTTGCAATCTCGTGGAACGCTTCCACCGCCTTCGGGGAAGCACCCAACGGGTTTTCGTTAGACGCAAGCTTTACAACATTCTTAAGACCATAACGTTCACGAATCTCGTCGATGGACTTGCCAGGAACGTAATCGGAAAGTTTTGAAAGTTCTGGACGCGGTTCGACCACAAATACCTCCATTTTACGCATGTAAATTTAGCTTTTACCAGATGATTTATCTAACTTTGATAATCATGAAACGCATTCTTTGCCTACTATTCGCCGTTTTGGTTACAAATTCTTTTGCTCTGGACCACCTATGGGACATGCGCTACACTTTCGGTCCCGAAAGCCGTCCATCCCCCCAAATCGGTGTCGGTCTTGGGATTCGTTCCGCATTCAATTCAGATGTTCTGTTTCCGCTCAACTTTACGACGCGACTGAACAAGCAATTTGACGTCGGTGCAAAACTCGATGTCAATACCTACAACAAATTAGATAACATACACACAGCCTTAGACATTGGTGGTCGCTACCGTTACAAGCCTAGCTCCTTTATCGCATTGGACGGTTATCTGGACTTGAGCGACGTCAATGCAAGTGCCATCGTTTTTACTATCGGAACACAAAATTTCATTTCTAAATGCTTCGCAAACTACTATGAACTCCGTGCAGGGTTCCTTGATGGAGCAACTGGCGAAGACGGATACGTAAAATTTTCGGCATCCATGATTCCGACCATTGTTTTCGGACAAGTTTTTCGACTGTTCATTGAAGTCACGTCCTCCACTAGCGTCGGAAATTTCCGCGATGACTTCATGGTAGATATCATCCCCAAAATCGAACTGACGTTCGGCGGCACTCACATTCGCATTGACTTTGATGTCGGCGTCATGCAAGAAAAGAACAATGACGTAAAGACAATAGGTCTCTACGTCATGACAGCTCTTTAATTAGACGAGAGAACGTTCGCAAAGCTCTCTTTAGACGAAAGACGAGAGAAAAAAGCAATCGTAATTTCGTAGTCTAACTAACAATCTTTCGTCTCTCGTCTGTAGCACCAAAGGTGCGTTCTTTCGTCTATTACTTCACCACAAACATTCCGTTCTGGTAATCCACCACGGCGGGCTTTGCGGCACTTACAGTGCCCGAAAGTATCGCGTGGCTCAACGGACGTTCAATGTTGCGTTCGATGTACCGCTGAATCGGACGTGCACCGAATTCCGGCTGGTAAGCGCCTTCCGCAATCGCATCAAGCGCCGCATCCGAAAGCGTAAGCACCAAGTCCTGACGGGCAGCGCGGTTCGCCAAATCCGCAAATTTGAGTTTCACGATTTCGCGAATCTGCTTTTTCGAGAGGCTCTGGAACACAAGCACTTCGTCCAAACGGTTTAAGAATTCCGGGCGGAAGAACGCGTGCAAGTCGGCTTCGACATCCGCAAGTGCAACCTGCGGCGGTTCACCGTTCTTGGCGCTAGCCGCACTCAAGCGGAACTTCTCGGCACCCAAGTTCGAGGTCATCAAAATCAAGGTGTTCTTGAAGTTCACCGTACGGCCCTTGCCGTCCGTCAAACGACCGTCATCAAGCACCTGCAACAGCGTATTGAACACGTCCGGATGCGCCTTCTCGATTTCATCAAGTAGAATCACGCAGTACGGATGCGTACGCACAGCTTCGGTCAGCTGGCCGCCTTCTTCGTACCCCACGTATCCCGGAGGAGCACCGATCAAACGGCTTACGCTATGCTTTTCCATATATTCGCTCATGTCGATACGGACAAGCGCGTTTTCGCTATCGAAAAGTTCCACAGCCAAAGCCTTCGCCAGTTCCGTCTTACCGACACCTGTCGGGCCCAAGAAGAGGAAACTACCAATCGGCGCATTCTCGCGGGAGAGACCGCTACGGTTACGCAGAATAGCTTCGGACACGGCTTCGACAGCTTCGTCCTGGCCAATGACGCGGGCATGCAAACGTTCGTCCAAGTGCAACAACTTTGCCTTTTCGCCTTCGCAAAGTTTTGTCACCGGAATGCCCGTCCAACGGCTCACCACAAGCGCAATCGTCTCTTCCGTGACTTCTTCGCTCAAGCCACCTTCTTCGGCACTCTTGCGGAGCGCTTCGGTCTTTTGAGCCAATTCCTTCTCAATGTTCACAATCTTGTTGTACTTGAGTTCAGCAGCGCGGTTCAAGTCGTAACGGGCTTCCGCCTGTTCCATCTCGTCCTTTGCCGCCTTCAAGGATTTCTTCAAGTCCTGTACTTCGGCAAATGCGGCACGGCGATCCTGCCAGCGTTCCTGCATCTGCTTGACCGCCGCATCGGTCACGGCCAAATCTTCACGAAGTTCTTTCAAGCGCTTTACGCTATTTGCATCCGTTTCCTTCGACAACGCCTGCTCCTCGATTTTCATCTGGAGTTCCTTACGCTGCAAAGTATCCAGCGCTTCCGGTACCGTGTCCATCTGCGTCTTCACAAGGCTTGCGGCCTCGTCGATCAAATCAATCGCCTTATCCGGTAAGAAGCGGTCGCTGATGTAACGGCTCGAAAGTTTCACAGCCGCCACAAGCGCGTTATCATGCAGACGCACGCCGTGGTGCGCATCAAAGCCATCCTTAATGCCACGCAAAATCGAAATCGCTTCGTCTTCGCTCGGCTCGTTCACCTGCACCGGCTGGAATCGACGTTCCAAAGCGGAATCCTTTTCGATGTACTTGCGGTATTCCTGCGTCGTCGTTGCGCCAATGCAATGGAGTTCGCCACGAGCAAGCTTCGGTTTCAGCATATTGCCCAAATCCATCGAGCCTTCGGTCTTGCCCGCCCCCACAATGTTGTGGAGTTCGTCGATGAACATAAGCGTGTTGCCATCTTCTTCAATCGCATCTATAACGGCTTTGAGCCTTTCTTCAAAGTCGCCACGGTATTTTGCGCCCGCCATCAACGCGGACAAATCAAGCGCAAAAACCTTCTTGCCCTTCAACGCATCCGGCACATCGCCACGATAAATACGTTCGGCAAGGCCTTCAACAATAGCCGTCTTACCCACGCCCGGTTCACCGACCAAGCACGGATTATTCTTCGTCTTACGGCTCAAAATCAAAATCACACGGCGGATTTCTTCTTCACGGCCAATCACCGGCGAGAGCTTTCCGTCCGCCGCCATTTCCACAAGTTCACGACCATAAAGCTTTAACGGAGACTGTTCTTCGGCATTCGCGGCACCCGCAAACGGATCCGAAAGCCAAGTTTCCACCACTTCGGTCGAACCAAGCGCATCTTCAAAGACCTTCGAAAGTCCACGGTCGCCCGAGAACTTCATCAAAGCCACAAGCAAATCGCCCGGCGTCACCATACGGCTCACCTGACGCGCCGCCTGCACTGCCGCACGCAAAATACGGTTTAAGTCGCTATCCGGTTCCACATCCGGATTCACACCTTCCATACGCGGAATTTTCTGCACAAACGGCTCCAGCTTGCCGCGGAGTTCGTTCGTCTTGACTCCCTTGGACTTATAAAGCTTTTTCAAGGTCGCATCAGGGCCTTCGACAAGGCCAACGGCCAAATGAGCCGCACCCAAGTAGGAATGCGAACAACGATCACGTAAACTCTGCGCTTTCGCCAAGACCTTTTCAGCATCATTAGTAAAATCGGACATATAACACCTTCTTTTTTTATCGCCCTACTCTTGCAAATAGCGTGCCAAAAGCAACAAAAGCCCCTAAAGTTCCTTTTTTTAACGAAAAAAGCCAATTATACCAGCAAAAGATTTCAAAAAAAGCCATTATTTGTTTCAAAACTAAAGGTTTCCAGCATTTTTTTGAAACAGAGTCCACTCCCACCCCCACAGTCTATACAAATTCACCAAAAATCATCATTTTTACTCAAATTTCGCCAATTTACGGTAAAAAGAACACGTTGTAGGCGTTGTAAACCTTTACATCGGAAAAGTACCAAAAAGTTCTACTTATATTCCAATTTAAACTATTTTATGAATACAAAACCAAACATCCCATACACCAAAACAACGGCACCTCTTCTGAGATGCCGTTGTTTCTTTTTTTTTGAACTTTCTTGTTTTATTCGAAATAGTTTTGTACTTTACTCGAAGTTTTAAGTACAAAGCTTATGACAACCCATAATCCAAAAAAGCCCTCTTTGCGAGGGCTTTTCCGTTTTCACGGGATTTTTTAGAAAAAAGTGCGGCTACCGCCCTCCGACTAGAATTTGATCGACTTTAATAGACGGTTGTCCAACAGTGACAGGCACGTGTCCCGAAGAGGCTCCGCAAACGCCTGCGGCCTGTTCAAAGTCTGTACCCACCATGCTGATACG
>JAFWRL010000108.1 GCA_017520105.1 Fibrobacter sp. | reverse complement strand
TGTACAACTGACCCCGGCACTCTGTGTGGCTCGGAACTTTAGTTCCGTTTACAGTTCTTCTATGATGAATCAGCCACCGATGTAACTTGCACATCCATAGAAATTTTAATTTCGTTATGGATGTAGCTGGGCACTTTGGGCCGGGGTGACATGCGTTTGTTGTCATGCCGACCGGAGCCTATCCTGAGCGTAGTCGAAGGATGCCGGCATCGGTTGTTCTTGATACAACTGACCCCGCAACGGTGTGCGGGGTGACAGTAAAAAGAGCCAGGGTGACTGTTAAAAAGCGGTTAAGCCTTTTTGACGAATCCGCAAATCGGGCAGTTTTCGTCTTTGTGCCCGCGGGCTTTGCAGTAGGTGCGTCCAAAGTAAATAATTTGCAAATGACGCTTTTCCCATTCGCTTTCGGGGAATGCTTTTTTTAAATCGGCTTCGGTTCTTTCGACGCTGCTGCCGTCGCTTAGGCCCCAGCGTTCGGCGAGGCGGTGAATGTGCGTATCGACGGGGAATGCCGGGAGCTTGAAGATGTGGCTCATGATGACGCTTGCTGTCTTGTGGCCTACGCCGGGCAGGCTTTCGAGTTCTTCGAACGTGTGCGGAACTTCACCCTTGAATTTTTCGATGAGCGCTTGAGAAAGCTTGAATATGTTCACGCTCTTGGTGTTGAAGAATCCGCAGGGCTTGATGATTTCGGCAATGCAGTCAACGCCGAGCTTGACCATTTTTTGGGGGGTGTCGGCTTTTTTGAAAAGGACGGCGGTCACTTGGTTTACGCGGATGTCGGTGCATTGAGCGCTTAAAACGACCGCGACGAGCATCGTGAAGGCGTTCGTGTAGTTTAAGGGAATGGGCGGATTTGGGAACAATTCGTCCAGCTTTTTGCCGATGAATTTGATTTTCGCAGCTTTGTTCATTTTCCGCTCCTTCAAGTTTCACTGGATCCTTCCCCTTACAGGGTCAGGATGACGCAAGGTCGGTGAGATGGGTCAGGATGACACAAGGTCGGCGTGCCTGCCGAACCGCTTCGGCTTAATTCTTGTCGCGTGTAAAGTCTTGCTGCATGTTGAAACTCGGCATTTCGTCGTGCGGGTGGCCCACCTGAACGGCTGGGACTCCTGCGTACGTCGTATGTGCCGGAACGTCGCAAAGCACGACTGCTCCCGCTCCAATCTTGGCTCCGTCGCCAATGTGGATGTTGCCGAGCAGCTGCGCATGGGCACCGAGCATCACGCCGTTTCCGATTTTCGGATGGCGGTCGCCGACTTCGTTACCTGTTCCGCCCAAGGTCACGCCGTGCAAAAAGCTTACGTTGTTCCCGACGGTCGCCGTTTCTCCGATGACGATGTTCGTCGCATGGTCAATCAGTAGCCCGTGCCCGATTCTTGCAGCCGGGTGGATGTCCATGCCGAACTTGCGGCTGATGATGCTCTGGAGCATCTTGGCGGGGAATGAACGGCCTTCTTCGTAAAGGATGTGGGCTACGCGGTAGGCTTGCAGCCCCTGGAATCCCTTGAAGAACAAAAGCGGTTCAAGGGGGCCTGTGCAGGCGGCGTCGCGGAGAACTGTCGCCCTGATGTCCTTGGCGGCGCAGAGCAGAAGGTTTGGATATTTCTCGTAGATGTCGCTGAACATCTTTTCAAGTTCCGCACGGTCGATGATTTCGCCTGCGAGTTGGCAGGCCAGGGTGACGCTAAGCATGTCCGCAAAGTTCTTGCGGTTGAGGACCTGCTCTTCGAGCATCAACTTGGAAAGGGGCTCGGAATCAACGAGCTCAAGGGCTTCCTTACGGAGAATTTTTTCCATTTCTTCTGGTGTCATCGTGCGCCCAAATATAGTAAAGATAGAAGATGGGCGGGGGACGGGCTATAGTTCCAGTAACGCCTTGGCGGGAATCCAGAACCAGTCGGGGCGGAATTCCAGTTCGTAGCACGCTTCGTAGATGGCTTTGGCCAAGATGTATGGCTTGCTTTCCTTCTCTATGGTCTCGGAGAAGATTCCGGAGACTTTGGAATAGCCGGTGATAAAGGCTTGCATGGCTTCGGTCGGGTCGGTCTTGGTGACTGCTCCCGCATAGGCAAAGCTGCGTAGCATTCCGGCGATATCGACGGCGGGGGAGCGGATTGCCCGTCTGTATTCGAGGCTGCGCGTGGGTTCTCCCTCAAAATCGATAATCTCGAAATGCTTGGTGCCGTTTGCGCTTTTTGTTATCAGTACCTGCCCGAGATGGTAGTCTCCGTGGATGCGCTGGCATTGGATAGTCTTGTCGTGAGAGGATTCGCTGAGCAGTTCGTTATAGCGGGTGCGCAGTTCTGGGAATCGTTCGCGGAGTCGCGGGGCGTATTCGGTGTCCGTCGAACTTTGGAGCAACTGTTTCAGTTTGTCGAAGGGCGGCTCGACGTTACTGCTTTTGGGGCCGCTCAGGTGCTTGAGGTTCTCGTGCATTTGCGCGGTGGACATCCCGAGCTGGAATGCGTCGGTGCTGTCCATGTTGTTGCAAAATTCGTTCCAAGCGTCGGTTGCGTTCGCGAAATGCTCTTCAAGGATTCCCCAGGTGTAAGTTTTGCCTTTTTTGGTTTTGTAATTGCAGACTGCATAAAGCCTTGGTGCGCGGCTGCTCTCCGCCCTGTTCATGGCTTCCAGGATTTCGGCTTCGGGGTGCAATCCCGGTTCCAGCCTGCGGTAAAGCTTGAAAAAGTACTTGCCGGGCGCACAAAATGCGGAATTGCTTTGCTCTTTCGAAATGGGCTTGATGCTTGTGAGTGGCGTCTTGGGGAGGGGCACCGTAATCCTGAAAGTGAAAAATCCCGAGTTCCCGGAGAATACGGATTGCTGCGCTCCGTCGAGGAAAGCGTCTTCGAGAATTTTTCCGACTGCGTTTTCGTCATCAATGAATGAATAGATGTCGCTTTCGCCATCGTCAAATGAAACCTTGTAAAGCCTGATTCGCGTGCCGCCGGCTTCGGTGGAATCGAGCGTATCGATGCGCAAAATGGTTCTGTTTTTCCCCATGAACCAACGTTGTGTGCTAAAGTATTTTATAAGGTTCATAATCCGAATATATATTTTCTGATTATAAAATATTTTTTAAATAACAAATTTTTTTTTGTGAAAAATGTATAATTGGGAACATAGGAGATGGAAGGGTGGATTCTCCTTGGAAAAAACAGAAAGTGTCTTCGATTATGGTCGATGTTTGGTCGATTAGGATTAGGAGAGGGCACTTTCTTTTTTTATACCCTTTATCCTGTTATTTCCCAGTATTGGTGAGCGGGGCGAAGTATCCCTGAGAACGCAGTGTCGCGAGCACTTTGAGCTGTTGTGGAACGGGTTCGCTTGGGAGGCCTTCGATTACGAATGGCGGTATTTGCTTGATGGGCTTGAATGCTTCCGGGACATCGCTGTAGTCGCAGAGTTGCCATGCGGCAAGCAGTTTTTCAATGAATTCCGTCCATGGAAAGTTATCGGATGGACGCATTGTGAAACTTGCGGGTTTGAGGTTGTCCCTGGCGTCAAGCAATAGGCTCCCGTCTTTGTAGCAGGCAAGAACAGCTGCTTTTCTGGGCTTGTTTTCGGTTGCGTTCTGCGCGGGAATATTCAGAATGAGCTGCATGCGCAATTATGCCGAGGCGACTTCGCGTTGGATGAGATTGTACTCGTACTCGGAAATAGAAGTGATTTTTAAAATCAGTTCCCTTGTGAGGCCTGCCTTGATGAGCGCCTTGGCGTAATCAATTTTGTTCGTAGTGGCCATGTTTACCTCGTTGACTCAAAACCAATAGCAAAAAAATAATAACTCCGTGACAAAAAGGAATGTCCAGAATTGAAAAAATTTTTCCAAATATACAAAAATGTATTCTGTAACACATTGATACTCAACGATTTAGCGCTTTTGGAGAGCCTTGGAGGCTTGGGACTCTCGTGTGACTGGCTTCACGGATTCTACTGTGAGCCCAGAACCGTTTACATCAATTCTGGCGGAACGATTCCGTCAAGGACGGGAAACGACTTGCGGTAGTCCTTCTCGGCTTGCAAATTGAGTTCGGCAGTGATGACTTCTTCGCTTTGGGCGGAGCCTTGGGCGATGACATCGCCGTTTGGCGAAATGATAAGCGATGTCCCGGCAAAGGGATGTCTTGTGTCTGGATGGGTGCTTACGGCGTTGACGGCGGCGATATAGACCTGATTCTCGATGGCTCGGGCCTTGAGGAGCGTTTCCCAGTGGGCGCGTCTCTTGGCGGGCCATGCGGCCTGGACGGTGATGAGGTTTGCGCCTTGCTTGGTGGCTTCGCGGAACAGTTCCGGGAACCGCAGGTCGTAGCAGATGAACGAAGCTGTTTTCCAATCCTTGATATTGAATAAATTAATTTTTTCGCCAGCTTTGAAGGTTTCCTTTTCGGGGAAGAACAAGTTCATCTTGTCGTACGCGCAGGATTCCTTGGGGGTGCTCGGTGTATAGACGCTTACGTGGTTTAAAAATTTATTGCCTGCTTTTTTGATGCCTGCTCCCATGACGATGCAGTTTGTTGCTGAAGCGACCTCGGAAAGCATATTCGCGGTTTCGCCGGAATCGCGTGAATTGAAGTCTTCGGCTGCGGCGTCGAGACTTACCGGAATGTAGCCCGTCGCAAACATTTCCGGCAAGAGGATGAGGTTCCCTTCGCTTGGGTGTGCATCGAGAATCAATCCCTTTGCTCTGGCAAGATTTTCGACCTTGCTCCCTTTGGAACTATCTGTCTGGATTAAATAAACTCTAAGCATGCGTATAATATAACCGATGTTTGAGGCTTGCCGAAATCTTTCGTGCTCAAATTATCTATTTTGGGGATATGAATTTTCGCGTTATTTTTTGCTTTGTCCTGTTTCTTGTCGTAGGAGTCCTTGCTGCTTCCCCGACGATGGTTATTGGTGTCGTTCTTGAAGCGGAATCGGATTTGCCCGTCAAGGATGTCAGTGTCGCCTACAAGTCCGGTAAGCGGATCGGGGAAACGGATTCCCGCGGTCGTTTTGAACTTTCAGTTGATTCGAAGAGCGCAACGCTTGTGTTCAAGAAGGAGGGCTTTGACAGTGTCTTTGTGGATTTGCAAGATGTTGCCGATCTGATGGACATGGTGGTTTCGCTTAGCACGAACGTGACAAATCTCGGGGCGAGTACGATTATTGGCGGTGGCGAACCGGAAAAGTGGGTTGTCGATCGTACGGTCCAGCTTGATAAACTCGAGGATGCGGCTGGTATGCGTTTTGACCTCACGGAACACCTGAGCCAGATGCCTGGCATTTCGGGCCAAAAGGATTTCAGCAGCGCGTTGTATTATGACGGCTCCCGTGCCAGTGACGTTGCGTATCATTTGGGACGTCTTCGCATTCCGAACATGCGCCATTTGGATGTCGGATTCCCAGGAAACCTTTCTATCGTGAACCCGCATACGTTGAGCGGAATCGAAGTCCATGACCACTATGGACAGGGCCCGCTTGGTCAAGGGCTTGCAACATCAATCCAGTACATTCCCGAACAGACGAGCGGTGAATGGGGCTTGAGAGGTTCGGCTGGGCTTACGCTTCAAGAAATTGTACTCGATGCTCCGTTCTTCATTTGGGACAGCTTCCGTTTTGCGTTCCGTCGCCTTGATGGAGAAATGCTCAAGAACTTGGGCGAAAAGTTCTTTACGGAATTCCGCAAGCGCGATGACGATTGCTCTGGCGACTGCAAGGTGAAGTCGTCGGATCCGTTTGACCTCTCGGCGTTCGATATCTATGCGCAGTTGAACGGTTCCGATTCGCTTGGAAATACAACCTGGGCGTTGCGTGTACTTTACAGTTCCGATGAATACAAGGTAAGTCAGGATACATCGTCTTCTTACGGGAGCATCAATTCCATTGATATTATCGAAGGTAGCCAAAAGTATTTGGTTGTCGGTGGTGAATATGCTTCGAAGTTCGGGGCGAGTTTCCATGCTGGGCTAGTCCGCGAAAGCTTGAGTGATACGATTCGTGATACGACGGGATTCCGTTCGGGTAAATTGACCGATGAAACGGCACGAACATTTATTGACGGTTACGACCAAACGCATACGACGCTGAGTGCAGGTGCCGATAAGGATTTCCATGCCGAAATCTTTGGAGCCGGCTTGCGTGGTGCCGTTCTCTATGAACATCATATTGTAGAACGGAGTTTCCCGATTCCAGGCGGAATGGAAAGCAGCGATTACCAGACCGGTATTCTTTCGGGGGCTGCGACACTTGATTGGAAGGGCGAGTTCTCGGAACACATGTTCTCCGTGGGTGCTGTCGCTGATGCTGCGGACCACAATGCTCGACCGACTGTTTCGTTCGACATGGAACGCAATTTGTCCAAAACGGATACGGCGTACTGGAGGCTCTTTGGCAATGCCGCTTACCGTGCAGACTGGAAACATTACTTTGACGATGGCGATTTGACGGGGCGCTTGGAAACGGGCATGTCATTCAAGATGGGCTTCGGTTATCGCTCCAAGTATTTTATGGCTCAATTCGCCGGCTTTGGCCGTTTCTACTTCGACCCGCTTTTGCCGCTGCCGAAGGCTTTTGCTAATTACAATGACGTGACTCCGGTGAACAACGCTTGGGTTTCGGGTGCAACAGGCTCTCTTGAATGGAAAACGTCGCATCATTTCTCGATGGCGATGAATGCAAGTTCTGTTTATGGCGAGTACGAGCTGGATGGCGGAAAGTCCTTGCCGTGGGAAGCGAATTCTCGCTTGGATATTGTATCTCACTTTAGATATTATCCGCGAAAGGATTCTATCGTGTCGGTTATTTTGACGCACCATGCCGCATGGCACAGACCGCTGTACTATTACTCTATTAAGACCGCACCGGATGGCAAGGGCGGCACTCGTCAACTTAGGGATTACCACGAATTCACGGACTTGTACAGAACGGATATTCGTGTGAATTTGGATTTGACGAAGAGTAAGTTCTTCTTTAGGCATGCCAGATTCTACCTCGAACTGGACAACATCTTCTCGAAGCTCGACGTAGGTGCGTTGAAATTCCTCGGTGCTGAAAATGGTCGTGAACGTTCTTATGTGGCTCGCGATAATGACAAGAATACCGCCAATGGATATGACCTGGTGCCGTTTATTGCGAAGGGCATGGGGCTCTACTTCCAGTTCGGTGTAGAAGTGCAACTGGGAATTTAGAGGTTTGAGGTCGGCACTGCGTGCCTTTGAGGTCGAGCCTTTGGCTCTTTCAGGTCGCTACGCTTTGAGCAAACCTCATAGCCCTAGTCCATACCTCATACCAGCTTTTTCTTATGAATCGTCTATTGTTATCAATTCTCTTTTTTGCTGTTTTGGCATTCTCCCATAAGACGGATTCACTTTTTGTGCCGCCGAAGCCGGAGAAGCCTTTGCGTTATTGCGAATCAGCGGAAAAGTGGATTGAATACGCTACGAATAATTCCAAACTTGTCGAAATAACGGACATGGAAGGCATCCGCATGGATTTGCGTTACGCGACTTTTGACAACGTAACGGGCCACGACATGTACTGCGGAAACCAGCGTGCGTTTGTCCATAAAGACGCTTTGCCGAAATTGAAACGCGCTCTTGCAATTATCGCAAAAGAGTTGCCGGGTTATTCGCTTGTGATTTTTGATGCGGCGCGCCCGATGTATGCGCAGGCCGTCCTCAAGCAATCTGTTGCGGGGACGCCTTATAGCCACTTCGTTTCTTCGGGCAAAACGGGCGGCCTCCACAATTACGGCTTGGCGCTGGATTTGGGACTTGCCGATAGCACGGGCAATTTGCTTGACATGGGCGCCGATTTCGATTCGTTCGAACGGTGTGCGGGAATCGTGGGTGAGGCGGATGCTTTGAAATCTGGTCGCCTCACGCAAGAACAAATTAACAACCGCAATCTGCTTCGCAAAATCATGAAACGTGCGGGCTGGGTAATGCTTCCAAGCGAATGGTGGCATTTTAACGCTTTCACGCGCGCTTACACTAGGGAACACTATCCGCTGTTCCCGATGTGAAAACGACAGGCCTCATTCGAGACCTGCCGTTGGGTGTGTGGAGGAGTCTTATTTTGTCTTTACTGCTCGGACAATTTTATTGTTCGTTTTGATGACATAAATTCCGTTGGGAAGATTCATACGAACTTTATCCCATGCGCTATATATCGTCTTTTCATCTGCACGGAAAGTGATAACGCGATTTCCGAGAACGTCATATACGGTAGCCGTTTGTGGTGTTGAAGTGAAGTTGTTCTTGAATCTCGGCATTTGGGTGGTGGATTTTGCGATTGCAAATTCAATCCAGTCGAGATTGAAGTACGGCTTGTCAATCTTTATTTTTAGCACATGCGCACCTTCTGCAATTGCGGGCACGGAAACCGCAACCGTTTCAAACGTCTTCCAGTCGCCGGTATTCGGGACCATCACGGTGGCGACTTTTTTCTCGTCAACGAGTACGGAGAAGAATGTGCTATCGCTTGGGGAGGCGACGCGCGCCGTGAGCGTGAGCGAGTCGTTCTTGGACGCTTTTACCGTGTAACGTAACCAGTCATCGGCATAACCCCAGCCGTAAATGATGGCGCCTTCTGCGCTGTCGAGGCCTGCGTTGTCTTCGCGGTAGAGGCTGTTTTCGTTTTCGATATCGCTATCCAGGAATCCGCGGCCGTTGCCGCCTTTATCATAGTTCTCGACTTCGATTTTTCCGGGGATGGTAAGTGTATCTTTGAACGGTTCAATTTCGACTTTTTTGGAAATGTCAATTTTGCTTCCGTAACCGGCGGCGACGATGTTTGCCTGTACCAAATCATCAACGGAATCGGGCGGGTTTCCAATAGTCATCACACCTTCGAAGAACGTTCCTGCACCGCCGTCGCTGCCGTCACCGCCATTGCCGAGCACGATGGCGCCTTGCAGCTTACGTGGGCTGTAGCCTCTTTTGCGCGGTCCGTCCCACATGGTGTTGAGGGTTCCTTTTTGAGCGCTGCCGCCTTTGAGCTTGAATGTGCCGTCGTTCGGGCCTTTCAGCATGGCGGTCACATAGTCTGCTTCAATAGAAAGTGCGTCTGGCCACGGTGTTGTATGGGTCTTGCCCCATTGCCAACCAGCGTCGTTCCCCTTGAATACGCCGTCTTCCAAGTCGGCGGCAACCCACGGACCATTCCCTTGTCCCGGGCCGCCCCAGTCCTTGTCGCTTCCGAAGTAGATGCATTCCATGGTTCCAGGGCCGTCATCGTTACCGGTTGTTTCTGCGTTTCCGTAGTTGAAACAGCACAAGTCGTTGTAATGTCTGCCGTCAACGACCATGTACATGGATTCTTCTTCGTCGCCGGTGGCTACACCTTTGGTATTGTTATTGCGGTAACCGGTGGCAGACCAGGCGTCGCGATAGAATCCGTATGCCCTGCGCCCGCTGATGTAAATCGGGGCCCTGTTGGCATCCGCTTCCTTGGCTCCATCCTTTAGCCAATAGACTGGTGGGGATTTTTTTAAGTCGTTTTTGTAGCTGCTCTGGTCGTAAATAATCGAAATGGTGCATTTGGAACCGGCGCAAAAATCATCTTGCACGGAGGACTTGACAAAGCCTCCCGCCTCTTCGACTGGTATGTCCTTGGTTTGCCCATCGGCTCGCCGGACTTGGTAGAGGTTTCCGCTGTAGCTGGAGAAGAGTGCTCGTGTCAAGCTGTGTGCGGCAACGCATGGTGTTTTTGCTCTGGCGTAAATATCGCAAGGGCCTTCGTAAGCGATTGCTTGAGAGATTGTTGTAGCCACAACAAAGGTTGCAACAGACATAAGAGTGTTGTTGTTCATCCAAATATCCCCGTTTGGTGTATTGCTATATGAAAAATATTTCCAGAAAAAACGGTAATTTTCCCTTTTTGTAAGTTTCTATTGTATTTTTTTCAAAAGCGGCATAATCTTTAATCGTTTTTTGGGTACAGAATAGATTATTTTATTGATTGGATAATTGTCTTTTTCGAGAACTGGCCTATGCTGAATATTAACGAAATCAGTGATTACAGGGATATGCTCAAGAATTACTATACCCAGCGAAAGCTGGATATGCCGCTGTATTCCTATAAAATGATGGGCCAAAAGCTTGGACTCGATACAAGTCAGGTATTTCGTATTTTGAACAAGGAACTGCATTTGCCGAATCGCAGCATTCCTCTAGCTAAGGATTTGCTGGATTTGAAGGGACGTAGTGGTGAAATTTTTGAAATTCTGGTCGCGGCGTCCAAGACGAAATCATCGGCGAAAAAAGACAAACTTTACAAGATGGCTTTGTCTCTTCAGGATGTGGATCTCCGAAAACTTAGCGCCAGCGAGTACCTTTTTTTGAGCAAGTGGTGGATTCCCGTGGTTCGCGCTCTTATCGAGATGAACGGTGGCCATGCCGAAATTCCGCTTCTGGTGAAACAGATATCGCCGACGGTCTCGGAAGACCAGGTTCGCGAAGCTATCACCGTCCTTAAGGATTTGAAACTCATTACGCCGCTTGCATCGGAACGCTATGCGGCGACAACGGCCAATTTTACTTCGGCGGGTTCAACGACGAAAACGGCTGCTATCCGCAGTTATCAGAACCAACTTTTGTCTTTGGCTCAGGATTCCCTGATTGCGGTGGAACCCGCAAAGCGGAATATTTCATCTTTGTTGGTGGGAGTCGATGACGATTGCTTTGCCGACATGAACGAAATGACGCTCGAATTCCGGCGTCAGGTACAGAGACGTGCTGCTGAGGTAAAAAAAGCGACACGCGCCATGCAATTTGTTTTTGCCCTTTATCCTGTAGCCGACTTGTCTAATGACTTGTGGGCCAAAAAAGAGGGGGTGAAAAGATGAAAAATTGGATTTTATTCTTTGTCGTCTTGATTCTTTGCGCCTGCTCCAAGGAAGAAATTTCGGGAATTAGTTCGGTTGAAACAGAAAATGCCTTTTTGATTCGCGTTGTTCATAACGATTCGTTGCCTGCGGTAAATGCGGTCGCCCGTGTGCGTCCTGCTGATTTCGTTCGCAATATCGCGGAAGATTCCGTTGAAACTTCGTTTTTCATGGAGTACAAGACGGATTCCTTGGGCTGTATCCGCATCGATAGCCTCGCTGTAGATTCTGCGATGATTGAAATTATAGATAAAGGCGATGGCGTCATTAGAAAGATTCACGCCGCTGAAGTGCAGGACGGAGACTCCGTGCAGTTTGTTCTCGAAAAGACGGGAAGCCTGCGTGGAAAGGTTTATTTACCGGAAGGCGTGGATTACGCATGGGTTCAGGTTTACGGAATAGATCGCCTTGTCAAAACCGATAGCAGAGGATTCTACGAACTGGATTCGCTCGCTCCGTATGATGAATATGGCTTGCAGGTCGTTATCGGCGATACTGTAGTCCAGCAGTCCGCTGAGGTCAAGGTTGGTGGTGAGACTTCGTCCAATGTCTATGCTTTTGAACCGGACTCTGTCAAGGTTTTGGATTTTGAAATGGGAAAAGCGGATTTTGTTTTGGAAGAATTTAATTTACATGCAACGGGATACCTTATGGTTACGGACACGAGTGTGGTGACTGTTCCCTCTGTAGATGAGGATGTGTCCAAAGCAGTCGAAAATGCAGGTGCGGGCCGCGATGGCAAGGCTCTCCATTGGAAATCTTCTGCAGGATTTGGTGTATGGTCTATCTTTGGGATTTGGATTTGCACTGAGAAATCGCCGTGCGATTTGACTAAATTGGATTCCGTAGTTTATTATGTTCGCGGAACAGGGCATTATTCCTTTGCGTTCGAGGCTTTGGGAAAGACTAATGTTGAAGGCAAGACTTTGAACCAAGATACTCTTTTGACAAAGGACGAATGGAAACGCGTTTGCGTAAAGCCTTCGGACTTTATCGGACCGGATAGCAGCTGGGGCAACTTCGGATGGGATGCCGTGAAAAAGACGGTGACGACTATTTCGATATTGGCTTACGACGAAGCGGAAATCTGGATAGACGATATCACGCTTTATGGTATCAAACCGAGCGACTTTGCGGCTAAATAACTTTATCAGTAACAGTTCGCCACTGGCCAGGTTTTAAATCGCCGAGCGGAATGTTTCCGATTTGCACGCGGACAAGCCGGAGCGTAGGGAAGCCTACGGCGGCGGTCATGTGGCGCACTTGACGGTTCTTGCCTTCGATGAGCGTGAGTCGCACCCAGCTTGTGGGAATGTTCGCGCGGAAACGTACAGGAGGGTTGCGCGGCCAAAGCCATTCGGGCTCTTCGACGATTTCTGCCTTGCAGGGCTTGGTATGGTAACCCTTGATGTCAACGCCTTTAGCGAGTTTGCGGACGGCTTCTTCGGTAATCTGTCCTTCGACTTGTGCCAAGTAGGTGCGCGGGTGCTCGAATTTCGGGTCGAGCAACTTTTTGATGAGCTTTCCGTTGTCTGTCAGGAGTAGCGCGCCTTCGCTATCGTGGTCGAGACGGCCTGCGGCATACACGCTAGGCGGAAAGCCGAAACTGTCGAGAGCTGGGTGACCTGCTTCTGGGGTGAACTGGCTTAAAACGCCAAAGGGCTTGTTGAAAATAATGACGGTTGACATGCGCTAAAATGATAAAAAAATTTATATTAAAGTCATGATTGATATTTATGCTTTGGCGAAAAATCCGCTAGTGTTCCAAAAGCCGAGAACGATTACTTCGGCTTATATTGACGTGTCTGGAAAGATGGGCATAGCGCAGACGGTGCTCATGGTGCAGGACAACTTTACTGAGAATTTCGGGGCCATCAAGCAGGACAACTTCTGTGTCCACGAGAAGGGTGCCTACTGGGTTATTTACAAGGCGAAATTCAAGTTCTTCCAGCGTCCGTTCTGGCGCGACAAGGTGGTTACCACCTCTTTCCCTGCCGACAATGCGCCTATCCGTACATACGAGAATACGGCCATTACCACGCTGGAGGGCGAACCGATTATCCTCGCCGTGCAAGAGGCGTGTTGCCTGGATTTGGAACGTCACCGCCCCGTAAAGCTTTCGGCGGTGGATTTTCCGATGGAAGGCGCCCCGGAACCCTTCATGGACAACAAGTTCACTAAGTTCCCGGTAGAACCCGCGGAATACGTGGAGGTCTATCGCCAGAAGGTGTTGCCTCAGCACATCGACATGTCGCACCACATGAACAACATCGAGTATGTGAAACTTTCCTTGAACGTGTTCAGTTCCGAAGACTTGGAACTGTGCATCCCGTCGATGCTCGAAGTCCACTTTATGGGCGAGACGCACGAAGGCCAGGAAGTGCGCATTTTCCGTGCTGACAAGATGGGTGCAACCTACATGAAAATCGAGGACGACGAAGGCCGCCAGGTTTTCGAGATGAAAATCAAGATGAAGTAGCCTAAACTAGGATATCGAAGAATTCAGGCCGGTGAAAATCCGGCTTTTCTGTTTGTATCGGGAAGGCGCTCAGGTAGTGCGGAGTCTTTGCCTTGTCGGCACACTTGTAGAGGTTTCCGCGTAGGGGCTCTTTGAATTCCTTTATCCCAAATATCTCGGCGGGAATTTCGATAGACATGCTCCAACCGATGGAATCGTCTTGGATGCTTGGTGCCGTCATTGTGCGCTTGATTTTTTCAATGACTTCTAGCGGGAGCGTTTGCCTATTCTCGCGACCGGTTCCACGGGCGGCAAGTACAAAGCCTCGGCTTGTCGTTTCGAAGTTGAAGTATTCGTTTGGGTTAGCTGGGTTCTGCAAGAAAACTTCGACGCAGGAGTCTTCCCAGCTTCGTCCGTTATCCTCTTGAACCGCGGCTCTATAACAATCAACGGGCTCTTCGACACTGAACTTGACGATAAAAGCTTGCGAAGTGAGTACAAATTCGGCATTGACCATCGGATGGATGATTCCTTGGTTTGCCGTCCATTTCATGTTCGGTTTTAAAAGCATGAGTAGAAGTTAGAAAAAGTTATTGGTAGTTAGTTTTTGGTTATTAGTCAATAGTTGATTGTTGAGACTAAAGACTTTCTAATGACCATTGACTAACGACTATTGACCCTGTTTTATTGCTTTAATTTAATGCATGTAACGCATTAAGATTGATTAACTTGTGTGAACTGAAACAACTGATTAATCAGTGATTAAATCGATTAATCACTTTTTTATTTGGATAAAACTGCCGAAATTTGTTCAAATTCGCCAATTTTGCGCTTGGCATGCATTTTGCATTGTAGTGCCGTGAATTCGCGAGGACGCAATAGTGTTCATCGCGAGGTTCATTTCAATTGTCAAAAAATAGGAGGCCAATATGGCAGAAGAAAAAAAAGAAAAGAAAACGTCAAATATTCCTACAGCGTCGCCCGCATTCGATTGTCTTGCCGTGACGAACGTGCAGGTTTTCCCGTTCAAGGAAGGAGCCAATCTCGGGCACATGAAGGGGCTTGCGACCATTGTGCTGAACGACCAAATCCAAATTCGCGGGCTTCGCGTGATGGATGGTGAAAACGGAATGTTCGTGGGATATCCGAACGACCCGTTCTATAAGGGCGAAGATTACCGCAGCATTTGTTTGCCGATTACGCGCCAGTTGCGTGAACATATCGAAAACTGCGTGCTTGAAAAATATCAGGCCGCTGTGGCTTAAGGCAGGTTTACTTTGTTCCGTAGAATCCGTTCTTATTGTTTGTTTGGTATAAAGGCCGTTCCTGTCAGTGTCGAGGTGGATTCTTCTCAGGGGTTGCCTGGGTTTACGCTGGTGGGGCTTCCAGACAATGCGGTGAGGGAATCTCGGGAGCGTGTCGTTTCGGCGGTGCGTTCTATCGGGAAAGTGGTGACGGGGTTCCGTACGACGGTGAACTTGTCACCAGCGGATTTACGGAAGGAGGGGAGCGCATTAGACCTTCCGCTGGCGATTGGCATGCTTGTTTCGACTGGCGAAATTACGGTTGAACAATTGGATCGTTATGTTTTTGTCGGGGAACTTTCGTTGGATGGTTTGTTGAAGCCTGTCCGTGGTGTGTTATCCATTGCAATGAATTTATCTGAAAATCATGATGATATTCTTGTGATTCCGCGTGGAAATGTGCAAGAAGCTTCGCTGGTGGAAGGTCTTCGTTTTGTCTGTGCTGATTCCTTGAAGGAATGCGTCGAAATTTTGGAACGGAATTCTAGTCTAGATGTAAATGTCGCAAAAGGGATTTCGTCGTATGGCGTGAAGGTGGAATACGGCGTTCCCGATTTTAAGAATGTGGTGGGGATGGAAGGTGTAAAACGTGCGCTTGAAATTGCTGCAGCTGGGGCTCATAACTTTTTGCTGGTGGGGTCGCCGGGGGCGGGTAAAACGCTTTGCGCGAAATGCTTGCCGGGAATTTTGCCCGAGATGACGGAACAGGAAATCTTGGAGACGACACGCATTCATTCCTGTGCGAGGCGTTCCGGCGATTCCGAAGACTTTCGGCCCGTGATGTTGCGGCCGTTCCGTTCTCCGCACCATTCCGCGTCAATGGTCTCGCTTGTGGGCGGGGGTTCGCGGCTATTGCCGGGTGAAGCGAGTCTCGCCCATAATGGTGTGTTGTTCTTGGATGAACTGCCGGAGTTCAATCGCTGTGTCTTGGAAGCGTTGCGCGAACCGATGG
Source organism: Fibrobacter sp. (assembly GCA_017520105.1). The sequence continues at coordinate 4,097 of JAFWRL010000108.1, read as the reverse complement.
AAGAAGGAGAAATATCAGTGAGCCGTGCGAGCGGTACTGTGGTTTGGCCTGCGCGTTTTATGATGGGAGCCGCAATGAATCCGTGCCCGTGCGGTTATTCGATGGACCCGAAGCGCGAGTGCACTTGTTTGCCCGAGGCGAAAAAACGTTATCGTGAAAAGATATCGGGGCCACTGTTGGACCGTATCGATATTCAGGTGAGCGTCCCTCCCGTGGATGCTTCGCTGTTTGCCGCTCGTGATGGTGGGGAATCTTCGGCGGATATTCGCAAACGTGTGTGTGCGGCACGAACAATCCAGCGGGAACGCTTCCGCAATTTGCCGTTCAAGTCTAATGCCGAGATGACGTCGGAATATGCTCATAAGTTCGCAAGGATGAGTGCGGACGTAGAACGGTTTGCTGTGGCCGCGGCTGCCAAAATGGATTTGAGTGCGCGCGGTTATTTCAGGTTGTTGAAGGTGTCGCGGACAATTGCGGACTTGCGTGGTGCTGCTGCTGTTAGTGTGATGGATTTGTCCGAAGCGTTGCGCTATCGAGCGTTTAGAGGCTAATCCCTACTAATCCTCACACTTGCTTCGGCGCCGAGGCATCCTGGAATAGCATTGGGTTTTGCAACGGAGACTTCGACTGCGCTTGCCTTGGGGTAATGTCCCAGAACGTATTCTGCCGTCTTTACGACTAGCGTCTCGACGAGTTTGAAACAAGAAAGGCGGATGAACCCTTTCAGTTCTTCCGCCAGTTTTGCATAGTCGATAGATTCGTTTAAATCTTCAGTTTCTGCGGCCTTGGAAAAGTCCAACCAAAGAGTCAGGTTCAAGACAATGGGTTGTTCGTTTTGGCGTTCATAGGGGAGTACGCCGACGATGCAATCGAATTGAACGTCTTTGAGTCGGATTCGACCTTGTTCCATTACCATGCGAACAACACGATAGCTGTTGTCAAGGAAATCGCAGTGACACCGAACCAGAGGTTACGGCCCATGGCGTAAGAATCCTGCGTATCCTTGTCCGTCTTCATCCTGCTCTGGAGCTTGGCATAAGTCCAGCCGTTTTTAGGGAAGATGAACGCGTTCGGGTCTGTTGTTGTCTTGAAATAGTTGATGCAAGCATTTTGATTTGTGACTCCATTAATACTAGAGCATGCATTATTAATCTTGCGTTCAACAACGTTTGCGACACTTTCAAGATCCTTGTAAGCCCTGTTCGCTTCGCTGGACTTCATGTGCTGGAGGATGCCCATGACGGCACTGCCTGCTGCCACTGCGGAGAGGGCTACTGCGCTCCAGAAACGGACTTCGTCCGCGATACCGAAACGATTCTTGACGTCTTGTGCTGCTGCAGATGCGGAATAGTCACGAGAGTCTGCGTAGGAATTGCTACGGTTCAAGTCTCCGGAAACATCCACGTTGTTGCTGCTCTTGTAGGTGTCGATATCATCATCGCAAGACATGTCGAATTCATCTTCGCAGACTTTTTTCGGAGCATCGTCGCTCTTTGCTGCTGCGGGGGCTTCTCCCTTCAGTTCGACAGGAGCGCCTTTGACCGTCGCAAAAGCGGTTGATGCGCCCGGAACATAAACGAACTTGCCATCAAAGTAAACCTTCTCGAAGTCGTCACCCGGCTTCATGCCGCGACGTTCGTAGAGCTTAGCCTTGATAACATCTTTGTAGGTGATTTTAGAAGGAACGCTCAATGCGGTCATGGAAGAAAGGTCTTGTGCGCGACCCATGTAAAGCTGATAGGCGTTGATTCCTGATTCACGGGCGAATTTTTGACGAAGAACAATGTTGCCGGAAGAAACAGACATAGCATCGTCGATTGTTGCTGTGTTCAGCGCATTGCCGTTGTTTGTGGCATAGTTGTCTGCCGAGATCTCATCTTTGGCAGAAAAATCACTAATATCATATGCTCCAGCGAATGCTGCAGCTGCGGAAAGGCATAGGGCCAATAAAAAAGAACGCTTCATCGTATTCAACTCCGAGTGTACCAATTTTTTTGGAAATATATAAAAAAAATCAGACATAATGAATAATATAATTTTTTTACACTATAGAATTGATGTTTTGAGCAGTAGAATTTATATGTGTGATGAAAATATCACGAAAAAACATGATTTTATGGCATTTATTGTAAAATTGAGTTTACATTAAAGAAGCTGGATAAGTTGGGACCGTAATTAGGGAGATGGAAAGCATTATTCGTTGAAAAATAATACTAGGCTCGGATATACGAAAACAAGTTTTCATGCATCGCTCGCCTTACGTATTTGTCGTCTAATTGCTATATTTCCCTGCGTAAAATTTTAACCCTAAAAAAGAAGGTGCTATAATGGCAAAGCTTTCTATCGAAGATCTCGAACTCGCCGGCAAGCGCGTGTTCATCCGTGTTGACTTCAACGTTCCGCAGGACAAGGTGACTGGCGAAATCACCAACACCAAGCGTATCGAAGCCGCTCTCCCGACCATCCAGTACGCTCTCGATCACGGTGCAGCCGTCGTGCTCGCTTCCCACCTGGGCCGTCCGAATGGCGAAAAGAACATGAAATATACACTCGCTCCGGTTGCCAAGAAGCTCGAAGAACTCATCAAGAAGCCGGTGAAGTTCCTCTCCGACTGCGTAGGTCCGGAAGTTGAAGCTGCCTGCGCCGTTATCAAGCCGGGTGAAATCATCCTCCTCGAAAACCTCCGCTTCCACATCGAAGAAGAAGGCAAGCGCAAGATCAAGAACGCCGATGGCACCGAAACCAAGGAAAAGGCCGACAAGGAAGCCGTCAAGGCCTTCCGCGCCAGCCTCACCAAGCTCGCTGACGTTTATGTGAACGACGCTTTCGGTACCGCTCACCGCGATCACTCTTCCATGACTGGTGTTGAACTTCCGCAGCGCGCTGCCGGTTTCCTCATGAACAAGGAACTCAAGGCATTCGACCAGGTGCTCAACAATCCTCCGCGTCCGTTCCTCGCCATCCTCGGCGGTGCAAAGGTCGCTGACAAGATCCAGCTCATCAACAACCTCCTCGACAAGGCCGACAAGATCATCATCGGCGGTGGCATGGCTTTCACCTTCAAGAAGGTCCTCAACAACATCGAAATCGGTTCTTCCCTGTTTGACGAAGAAGGCGCCAAGCTCGTTCCAGATCTGATGGCCAAGGCCAAGGCTGCCGGCAAGGAAATTATCCTCCCGGTTGACTACATCGCTGCCGACAAGTTCGCTGCCGACGCTGCCACGAAGGCTGTCACTGACGCCGAAGGCATTCCGGCTGGCTGGATGGGCCTCGATGTGGGCGCTGAATCCACCAAGCTCTTCGTGAACGCTATCAAGTCCGCAAAGACCATCGTTTGGAACGGTCCTGCAGGCGTGTTCGAATTCGAAGCCTTTGAAAAGGCTACCAAGGCTATGGCCGACGCAATCGTCGAAGCTACCGCTGCCGGCGCAATCACCGTGATCGGTGGTGGCGATACCGCTACGGCTGCCAAGAAGTACGGCGCTGACAAGAAGGTGACCCACACTTCTACGGGTGGTGGCGCTTCCCTCGAACTGCTGGAAGGGAAGGTTCTTCCGGGCGTCGCATTCCTCACGGATAAGTAATTTTTCCATTTGCTTCGCATAGCGGCGTTCTCGACCTCTCGCCGTACGTTTTGTACGGCTTCGGGTCTGCGGCCTTGCTCTGCTCGCAACTGAAAAAATTCCTGGGTTTGTATAGACTCTGCATTTTTTGCAGGGTCTTTTTCTGCTCGCGCTACTGAGACTCCGCACTTCAGTGCGGGAAATGGGCGTAGCCCATTGTTCGTCGAAGGATGTCGTAATCCAATCTTGTCGGAAACTTGTTTCCGTTACAAGATTGAGATTAGGACCTTGTCTCACTCGCCTCTAAGAAAAAATTTGATTTTGGGAATCTCGATGAAAGTCGAGATTCTTTTTTTGCGCTCGCAACTGAACAAAAATTCGTAAGGCGAGTGAAGCGTGAACGCTTGCGTTCGCATTTCCGAGCCTAGAATTTTGGCTTGTGCAAATTCCTGGGTTTGTAAAGGCTCTGCATTTTTTGCAGGGTCTTTTTTTACATGTCGTTTATTATATTTCTTAATATGAATAGATTTTCTT
>JAFWRL010000107.1 GCA_017520105.1 Fibrobacter sp. | reverse complement strand
TTATCCGCTTTTTTGCTCTGGAATTGTTCCGAGCCTGTTGCCGGTGGCCCCGGCAGCGAGACGACGAACGGCATTGCCTATGTGGGCGAAGGCCGCGTGGCGTCGTATGCGAGAGTCGCTGTTCGAAGTGCTGATTTCATTTCGTCTGTTGACAGTGCGACCAATGAACTTGTCAATGAGGATTTCTATGCGGATTCTCTTGGAAACTTCGCGTTCGAAGCCCCGGATGGTCAGTATCGCTTGACGATTGTGCATGGCGGTTCTGCCTATACAGGGCTTTACAAGACGAAGGGCGATACAAGCATCGGTTCTATCAATCTCGAACCGACGGCGACTCTTGGTGGCGTTGCCGATGTTCCTGAAAAATGTGAATTTGTCTGGGTTGGTGTACGCGGTATGGACGTGCTGGTGCGTTCGGATTCGATGGGCCGCTTCCAGCTTTCGCAGTTGCCGTCGAACGATTCGTTGCAACTCTATTTCTTGCGTGGTGACAACAACAAGGTCTATGACGACTTGTCGGTGAAGCTCGCCCCGAACGAAACCGAAGTCATCGACTTGCAACCGGATACGCTCAAGAATAAAATAAAGTTCGTCGCCGTTGCCGATGGCAAGGTGGTTCCGTTTGCCTCGCTTGCAATCCGCAAGTCCGATGCCCGCATCGATTCACTGCGTGTGAACAACGTAGTCGTTGAAACGGATGTATATGCCGACAAGGACGGCATGTTCGCAATTGATTCTTTGAAGAGTGGCAATTATCGCGTGACGGTTTTGCATTCGGGCATGGCTTATTCCAAGGTGCTTTCGGCAAAGCAGATTGCGAAACTCGATACGGTCAAGCTTACGGAAACTTCAAATTACATGAGCCGTGTGACGCTCCATGCAGGCGACAAGTATGCGTGGGTGGGCGTGTATGGCCTTGATGTGATGACGAAGACGAATGCGGATGGAACCTTCTCGCTCCCGATGCTCCCGTCCGCCGATTCTCTTGAAATTTACGTTGTAAGTCAAAAGAAAAAGTTGTATGTAACAAAGGATGTAGAACTCTCGAAGGGAACGGCTGATTTCGATTATCCTTATGTCGTTATGCAGAATTTTGAAAATGTTAAGGATACCGCGAATTGGTATTTTAGCATGGATTCTGTCGGCTCCAGAATTTTCTCCAAGTCGTTTGAAACGGATAACGAACGCAAGTCCAAGGTGTTCCACGGGAAGTACAACTTGGTGGGGACAAATAATATTTACGCCTGGGTCTTGACCGGCATGATGCTCCGCGACGAGGCTTGGAATCTCTCTTCGCTCGACTCCATTTCGTTTTATGCGAAGGGTTCTGGCCAGATCCGAGTGTCGCTCGAAAACTGGGATAAGGAATCAGAAGTTGCCGGGCTTTCGCTCAAGGCGGCCTCGGAATGGAAAGATTTGAATTCGCAGAAGTGGACGCGCTATGTCGTGAAGTACGACGACTTGTGCTATACCGCGCAGGATGTGAGCAACTGCTATATCGCCTGGAATACGCTCAAGGATGATGTGCGCCAGCTGCACTTCTTCGTCCGCAACGGAACGGAATTCTATCTAGACGATATAACGCTTTATGGCGTTCTTTTCTAAAAGATTGACTGCTGGTCGTTAGTCAATGGTCATTAGTCATTGGTTTTTAGCTTTTCGCCTTGCAAAATTGCATTTGTGATGAAAGTTTTAAAACCATACTTTTGACATAAAACCCTTTTAAGTGCTCCTTGAATTAAGTATCTTTGTAGGCATGCAGTCTATTGAATCAGAAGCAAAAATTGCTCAGGAATATCTCGCCCGCATCGCAAAAGATGCCGAGGCGAAGTTTGATGAACATCTCCCCCCGGTAAAGGACCGTCCGTGCCGTTTGCACGAGGCTATGCGTTATTCCATGTTTGCAGGCGGCAAGCGTCTGCGTCCTGGACTTGCCAAAGCGGCGTTCGACATGTTCGGCGGCAAAGGGGATAAGATTTGGCTTGCGACGAGCGCTCTCGAAATGCTCCACACGTTCAGCCTTATCCACGACGACCTCCCGTGCGTCGATAACGACGACTACCGCCGTGGCAAGCTCACGAGCCACAAGAAATTTGGCGAATCTACCGCCGTGATGGCGGGCGACGCCCTCTGCATCCACGCTTTCGAGATGATGGGCAAGACCGGAAACGCAAAGGCTATCGAAGTCCTCGCGCACCTGCTCGGCACTTACGGCATGATCGGTGGCGAAATGACCGACATCGAATGCGAAGGCAAGACGGTCGATTTGGAAATTGTCGATTACATTCACTACCACAAGACGGCTGCTTTGATTGAAGCGTCTCTGTTGGTCGGTGCGATGCTTGCAGACGCAAGCGAGAGTGATATGGAAATCATCCGCAACTACGGTCGCTCCATTGGGCTTGCATTCCAGATTGTGGATGATATTTTGGATATTGTCTCTACGACCGAAGAGCTGGGCAAGGATGCCGGGTCCGACATCTAAAAGGGCAAGGCGACTTACCCGTCCATCGTAGGTCTTGAGAAGTCTAGGGAACGTGCTAGGGAACTTTACGAGGAATCCATCAAGGCTTTGGACGGTCTGAAGTGCGATACCTCCATCCTCCGTTCCATCGCGGCATACATCATTACCCGAGTAAAATAATGGAATTGATAGACGTAAAGTCGCCTCAGGACTTGAAGCATTGCTCCGTGGAGGAGTTGTACCATTTGGCTTCGCAGATTCGCGAGACCATTATTGGGCAGGTGGCCAAACATGGCGGTCACCTAGCTTCGAGCCTTGGCGTTGTTGAACTTACACTTGCGCTTCACTATGTCTATAACGCGCCGGACGACAAGATTGTCTGGGACGTAGGGCATCAGGCGTATGTACACAAGCTTTTGACCGGGCGTTACGACAGGTTCGAGACTCTCCGTCAGCAGGGCGGCATTTCCGGATTTTTGAAAAGGAACGAAAGCGTCTATGACTGCTTCGGGGCGGGGCATGCCACGACTTCGATTTCGGCGGCTCTTGGCTTTGCCGTTGCACGCGACCATTTCAACCGCAACAACAACGTGGTTGCTGTCATTGGAGACGGCTCCATGACGGGCGGTATGGCGTACGAAGCGCTCAACAATGTGGGTGCCTCCAAGCAGAACATGACCATCATCCTGAACGATAACAGGATGAGCATCGCGCCCAACGTCGGCGGGTTCAGCAAGTACTTGAACCGCGTGATTTCGGATCCGGTTTACAACAAGATGCGTACGGACTTGGACCGCGTGATGACGCGACTTCCGGGCATTTTGGGTTCCCGTTTCCGCGACCTCTTCTTGCAGGTCGAGAATGCGGCGAAGAATGCCGTGAAGCCGGGACGTTTCTTCGAAGATTTGGGCATCCGCTATTTCGGTCCGATTGACGGTCACGACATCAATGAACTTGTGATGATTCTTGAACGCGTCAAGCACCAGCAAGGGCCGTGCCTTGTGCATGTGCTTACCGAAAAAGGCCGCGGCTTTACCGCTGCCGAGAAGAACCCGACAAAGTATCATGGTTGTGGCGCGTTCGACCCCGAAAGCGGGCTTCCGATGCAGCCGGGCAATCCGAACCCGTCTTTGACGAGTGTGTTCGGCAATACGCTTTTGGAACTTGCGAAAAAGGACAAGCGCATCATGGGTATCACTGCCGCCATGCCTACAGGCTGCGGTCTTGATATTGTGATGAAGGATCTGCCGGACCGCGTGATTGACGTGGGCATCGCCGAAGAACATGCGGTGACTTTTGCCGCCGGTATGGCCTGCGAAGGCATTGTCCCTGTTGTCGCAATTTATTCGTCGTTCATGCAGCGTGCTTACGACCAAATTATTCACGACATTGCATTGCAGAATTTGCATGTGGTGCTTGTGCTTGACCGTGCTGGCCTTGTCGGTGCAGACGGGCCTACGCATCATGGTGCTTTCGATTTATCGTTCTTGCGGACGGTTCCTGGGCTTACCCTCATGGCTCCATCTAATGAAAATGAATTGCGAGACATGTTGACCGCTTCCATTGATATGGAAGGCGTTGTGGCCATTCGTTATCCGAGAGGAACTGCGCTTGCCGCAGAGCTTAAACCTTCGGAAGAGCCGTTTGATTTTAAGAAACCCAAGATTCTTGAGATGGGTTCCGGTATCCTGCTTTTGGGTGCTGGTTTCATGACAAATGAACTCAAGAAAACCGCTTCCGTGCTTCGTGAAAACGGATACAACCCGACGCTCGTGGATGCCCGTTTTATAAAGCCGCTTGACCAGGAATGCTACCGGTCGTTGTTTGAAAACCACAATGTTATTGTGACGTTGGAAGACAACACGCTTGTGGGTGGTTATGGTTCGGCCATTGCGGAACTTTTGTCCGACCTCGGTTATACGGACAAGAAACTGTACCGGTTTGGTCTTCCGGACAGGTTCGTTGAACAGGGAGATATCCACGCTCTCTACAAGATCTTAGAAATTGACGGGGAATCCGTCGCCAAACAGTTGATGGAAAAACTATGAGTGAAGAAGAAAACAAGCCGAAGCGTACTGTAAGAATGACGCTTGATCGTAAATTCGGAGTGAGCGAAGCTCCTGAACGCCGCCCTCGTCGCAACGACGACGAACGTTCACCTTTTGGCGACAAGCCCTTTAATCGCGGTGAACGCCGCTTTGACCGCGATCGTGGCGAACGGCGCTTTGATCGTGGTGAGCGCCGCTTCGACCGCGACAACCGCGATGACAATCGCGAAGGCCGTTCGTTCAATCGCGAGGAACGTCGCGGTGGCGACCGTCCGTTCAACCGTGACCGTCGTCCGAACCGCTTTGGCGACAAGCCGTTCAACCGCAACCGTCGCGAAGGTTCCGCAAACGCTCCTGTCTATCGCCAACGCCCCGAACAGAAAGAGTCTGTTGACGAGAACTTGGACGAAGCCGCACTCGAAGCACGCGCCGCACAAGTCGAAACGGTTGATGATTCCGCTTCTACACCGCCGTGGTTCAAGCGCCTTATCGCTTGCACGACCGAAAAGGGCCGTGAACGCGAAGGCAAGTTCCTTGGCGAAGGCGTACACGTTGTCGAAGAACTCGTGAAGCACCACCGCGAAATCGTCATCTCGATTTACGCGGTCGAAGGCTTTGAAAACGCACCGCTTATCGATGCCATCAACGATGCAGAAATTACGTTGCATGTGCTCACCGAAGAACAGATGAAACGCCTGTCTTCGACGATTACGACGCAGGGCATTATCGCTTACTGCAACATCGCAAGCAAGAAGCCTGTCTATGAAACGAGCCGCAGCGTGCTCACGCTTGTGGATGCCGTGCAGGATCCGGGTAATCTCGGAACGCTTTTCCGCACGAGCCTCGGTTTTGGTTCTAACGGCATGATTCTCGGTCGCGGTACCGTAAGCCCGTTCAACCCGAAGGTTGTTCGCGGTTCGTCGGGCACGTTCCTCCGCGTTCCGTTTGAATTCGACGTCGATCTCGTCGATCAGATTAATTTCCTCCGTAGCAAGGGCTACACCATCATCGCGACGGATTTGCATGCTAAGCAGTCTCTTCGCGAAATCCCGCAGCACAAGCTTCGCAAGATGGCGTTCCTCGTGGGTAACGAAGGTGCCGGAACCAATCCGTACTTTATTGAACTTGCCGACGAAACAGTGAAGATTCCGATGAGCAGTGAACTTGAATCTCTGAACGTCGCTGTCGCTCACGGCATTCTCTCTTACGAAGCCGCTCAAATCCAGGAGGAATTGAAGTAATGACGTGCTTTTATGATCGCCTTGAACAGCGCATTGCAAAGTGCGGGAACCCGGTTTGCATGGGCATGGATCCTGTGCTCAAGCTTATCCCGCTTGAAGGGACTCCCGAAGACCGCATCAAGCGTTTCTATTCCGATATCTTGGAATGTTGTTTGAAACGCAATGTGACTCCCGCCGTCGTGAAGCCGAACAGTGCTTATTACGAATGCGTGAGCATCCAGTCTATGCTTGTTTTGCAGCAGCTCATTGCCGATTATAGAAGTGCCGGCATTCCGGTTATTTTGGATGCAAAGCGTGGCGACATTGGCAAGTCGAGTGCCGCTTACGCCAATGCTGCCTACGATATTTACCGTGCCGATGCCGTGACTGTTTCTCCGTGGATGGGGGCCGATTCCGTCGGGCCGTTCATTCGCGAAAATAGCGAGAACGGTGCCTACGTGCTTTTGCGTACTAGCAACAAGGGCGCTCACGATTTTCAGGATTTGAAGATTCGCGATGCCGCTGAAGCATTCTATTCTGTTGCAGACAAGATTGTGGAATGGGATGCTGGCAAGGGCTATCTCGGTGCTGTTGTCGGTGCCACGAATCCGGGCGAACTTGAAAACATTACGCGTTACTTGTCGCAAGAAATCAAGTACGAAATTCCATTCCTCATTCCGGGCGTGTCTATTCCGGGCGTGCCGGGCGGTCAGGGCGGCGATGCCAAGACGGTTCTCAAGGCTATTGAAAACGGTGGCGGCAAACGCAAGTTCCACGTGCTCAATTCGAGCAGCGGGCTCAACTTTGCCTGGCAGCGTAACGATACTCCGGCGAACTACGCGAACGACTGCGTCGATGCCCTCGAAAAACTTGCGGAGGCCTGCGGCTGACGCCAGCGATGAGGTCGCTCATAAATTCGCTTGAGGTCGCCCTACGGGCTTTGAGCCCGGCGGCAAGCCGCCTTTGAGTGATTCTCATTCCTCAAAGGGAGCGTAGCGACCGACCTCATA
>JAFWRL010000106.1 GCA_017520105.1 Fibrobacter sp. | reverse complement strand
GACTTATTTCCTGATGAACTTTTCGTCGGTCTTGGGCATGGTGTTGTCGGGCGTGTAGCGTTCGACAGTCATTTTCAAGTCGTACTTGTCGCGGAGTTTCGCAATCGTCTTCATCATGGGCGAAGCGTGGTGCACGTCGATGGCCGCCTGGCTTTCCCACGCGTCAATCAGCAAGATGGTCTCGGGATCGTCCAGCGACTGGAAATATTCGTAGCGGATGTTGCCATTCTCGGCACGGATTTTCGCCACCGTCCCGCTAGAAACCATCTCTTCGGCGAACTTCTTTGCCGCCCCGTTCTTACCCGTATAGCGCAGGTTTACCGTAATGTTGCTCATGGCACTCTCCGCAAACACGCTCGCAGCGAGCGCAAGGATTGAAAATAGCGTTAAAAACTTGAGTTTCACTTTGCCACTCCGAAATGCTTTGCATATAATATAAATTTTTTCGGAGCATGCACAAAATGCTTAATTTTCATGCTCAGTATGCGTGTGACGCATAGTGAAAGCAAATGCTTTTATGGTTTGCTGTCGGAAAAATCTTCTTCAGATAAAGCAATAGCCAATCCGGTTGAATATGGCATTCCCAGACGCCTTTGAAATTTCCCGTCAATTCATGGTTACGATGCTTTGCCTCAAGCGGTTGATCAAGTCGCAATTTTTCAATGACATTTTCTAGAAGCGAAATGTCCAACCCCCGCTTCCGAGCAAGTTTCACTCCCGCCTTAAAACGAGATGTCTTAATAAGCTCATAGACCATTACTTGCAATCCTCAAGGAGTTCCTTGGCAGAAGAATACCTTTTTGTCCTGGGGTTCCTAGCAAGGCCTTTCGCCTCTTCAATAGCGGCCAACGTCGAATCCGAGAACTCGCGTTGAGGCGGAACGATATCGAAAGGGATGCAGCGCTGATTAATCGCCTGCTTCAAGAAAAGTCTAATAGCCGTAGTGATATCCAGTCCGAGTGATTCAAATAAATCTTCCGCCTGGTCCTTGGTGGCTTTGTCGATTCTTGTCTGCAAAACTGCATTTGCCATATGAATTACCTCGTTTTTGTACAAATTTAATTCATTTTCAATGCAAATGCAATACATTTGACCGTTAATTTGCGAATTTGGGACCGATTTAGGCCATTTATCTTCACACATCTTTCCTCCCTCCGCCTACATGCATAAAAAAGGCGGGGCTTTGCTTGTTTTACACTGTGCGAGAAAATAATTTTCTACACACTTGTGCACTAAATATAAATTACCAGATGGCGGTTGTCAAGAGGTTTATGCATTTTTTGAAGGGGAATGTTTTTGCCTAGGGGCAAGCCCCCTCCCCCTTTCATCGTTACACAAGGTTGTGTACCAGGCGTTTGACTTATATCCTCACGCTGAGCACGGCGCCTTTGGTGTCGCTGTAGAATAGCGGGGCGATGGTGACCTTGGGCGGGGTCTGCTTTTCGCCGACATTTTCCTTGTAGAACACGCTGCCGATGTACCAGCCGATGGAGGCTCCCATCAAGGTGCCCGCGACGGCGTCGGAGAACCAGTGGGCCTCCCCTTT
>JAFWRL010000105.1 GCA_017520105.1 Fibrobacter sp. | reverse complement strand
GCGGCTGGTACGATGCTGGCGATTACGGCAAGTACATCGTGAATGGCGGCGTGAGCGTTGCGACGCTGATGCTTGCTTGTGAATTGCGTAAGAATTCTGCGTTCGTGGGCGGCGCTGCATTCAAGGAATCGTTCGAACAGCCGACGAGCTTGCTGGACGAGGTCCGTTTCGAGCTGGAGTTTTTCTTGCGGATGCAGGATGACGATGGCGGTGTGTTCTTCAAGGTGACTCCGTACCGCTGGGACGGTTTTGTTTCGCCTGCGGAATCGGATGCATCGCAAAAACGTTATATCCTCGGGAAATCGACTTCTTCGACGCTCAATTTTGCTGGGGCTTTGGCACAGGCTCATCGCGTTTTTGCGGACGTTGATGCTGCGTTTGCGACAAAGTGTTTAGTGGCTAGCGTTCAAGCTTATTTGTGGGCTGAAAAAAATCCCGAAGTGGATTGGCCGCACAATACGGAAGGCAGTGGTGGATATGGAGACCCCGATTTAGGCGACGACTTTTTCTGGGCGCGAGCGATGCTTTACCGCGAACTGAAAAACGCCGGTGGCGAGAACGTTTTGGCGACAGCGAATGTGGACGTCGCGGAATTGCTTGAACGGATTGAAGCTCAGCTGCCATCGGACATGGAAGTGTATTTGCCGACGTATGGTTTGCAGTGGCGTTCGACGCAGAATCTGGCGTGGTTTGCACTTGCCACAACGGACTGCGAATGGACGCAAAAAGCAAGAATGGCGTTCAAATATACCGCAGACGAAATACTCCGCTTGCAAGCAGAAGACCCTTACGGCTTGTCAATCCGTAAGTTCATTTGGGGCAGTAATGGCGATATCGCGAACCATGCTCTTACGCTTTATTTAGCTTATACGTGGCACGGTGAAGAAAAGTACCGCGCGGCAGCGATGGAACAAATTAATTTCATTTATGGTCGCAATCCTGTCGATGTGAGCTTTGTGACGGGTTCCGCATGGAGTTCGCCTAAGCATCCGCATCACCGCATCAGCCATTCCGATGGCGTTGAAGAACCGGTGCCGGGGCTTGTCGTTGGCGGAATAAACGAGGACCGTCAAGATATCCACCGCAATACGCATTACTCGGACGATTCCCGCGGAAAGTCCTATGCCGACGAACAATGTTCGTTTGCAAGCAACGAAGTCGCGATAAACTGGAGCGCCCCGCTGACCGCCGCACTTCTACTGCTTTGCAAATAAATTCTGTAAATTGTTTAAAATTATCTCCGCGAAATTGTTACACATTAAATTTCCCGGAGCAGGCGAGCATACCGAGCATATAAAGTAATCCGTCGTAGTAGCGCCAAGTGCCTGTCGGGACTTCCATGTTCCAGAGGTCTTCGGCAAACGGCTTGATAAGCGGATCGCCAGCGGGGAGCGCAATCGTTGCTGCGCCGTTCATCGCAATGAGGCCGCCCGTGGCAAGCCTTGCCTCGCGCGGGAACGCGCTCCCGTCAACACGCATGTCGGCGAGGTACGGGCGGCGTCCGTCGAAGTAACTGAGAATCTTGCGTATTGCAGAAACTTCCCAGTCGCTCACTTCGGGGCGTGCGCCTTTATCCTGTAAAGTCGCGGCGTCAAGTCCCAAGTTCCAGATGACGCGCCAGGCGTCTCCGCAGAAGCAATCGCTTTCCGGGTGCCAAGGTGTCTTCTTGGGCGAACCGTCAAATTCGCTGTAGTCAGCTGCAAGTCCCGTGACCGGGTGGCATGCGTTTTTCAAGTAAGCGACACTGTTGTCTGCAATTTTGCCCCAAATGTCGTCGCCGCTTGCCTCTCCGTACATTCTGTAGAATGCGACTGTGTTGTAGCTCGGGTCGGTAAAGTCGTTCCCCTTCATTGGCGAGAACCGCACGAGCCCCGCGTTCACGTCCATCATCGTATAGACGTCGCCAGATTGAGGCTTGTGCGCCATGTCGTTGATGAGTTCAATGGCTTCGCGCTTGTATTCGTCGCAATTGAATTTCTTGGCGGCATAGAGGAGCGCTGCGGCAAAGTATTCTTCGCCATCGGGTGCTGCACCCGGATCCATCATCGAAAAATCTGCGGTTGAAACTTGCCAAGCGTAATAACCCTTCAAGTCGCCTTCCGTGTTCTTCATGTGCGTCTTGGAGAACTTCCACAGCTTGTCGAAAAGGTCCTGTTTGCCGAGTAGTGCGGCGACCGTCATGCCGTAGCTCATGCCTTCGGAGCGGATGTCGTTGTGTCCGATATCCACGATGTACGCCATGTCGTTGCCTTTGTCAAAGCAAATGCGCTCATTGTCGCGGTCGCCTTCGAACAGTTGCGCGAAAGCCTTGTTGAGTTTCGCCTCGATTTCGGCGGGAGTCTTTCCGATTTCTTCAAAAATGTTTCTCATGACAAGTAAAATAGAAATGTATTAGCTCGCGCGATGGCTTTGCGTGTGAAAACCGTAAAAACTGTTTTATGTGTTTTTGCTGCTGAGCTGACTGCCCCGTCCCCATACGCGGATCATGATCACATAAGTGCTAAAGCACTAAGTAGTCAAAGCGAACGGTGTCCGGGGTGACATTGTGTAGGCGAGTGAGCAAAATAAAAACGCCCGCATTACTGCGAGCGTCTTTAAAAGCTTGAACCTTGTCGGCTCTAAACGGCTTACCTGGAGTAGTATTCCACGACGAGCTGTTCTTCGAGCTTGACCGGGATCTGGTCGCGGAGCGGGAGCTTCACGAGAGAACCCTGCATCTTGCCGAGATCGACAGACAAGTATTCCGGAGCCGGAGCTGCGTTAGCGATAGCTTCCTTGATCTGGACGTGTTCTTTGGACTGTTCACGAACAGCGACCACGTCGCCAGCCTTGATGAGGCGGCTCGGGGAGAAGCTACGGACACCGTTCACAGTGAAGTGACCGTGTGCAACGTACTGGCGGGCTGCGAAAATCGTACGGGCAAAACCCATGCGATAGACCATAGCGTCAAGACGGGTTTCGAGCAAGATCATCAGGTTGTCACCTGCAGAACCTTCACGACGGTTAGCTTCCTTGTATGCCTTGGCAAGCTGAGCTTCGGAAATGTTGTAGGTGAAACGAAGACGCTGCTTTTCGACCAACTGCTGCTTATAAACGGAAGCAGACTTCTTGCGGGTCTGACCATGCTGGCCAGGTGCGAAGTTGCGGCGGTCGAGAGCCTTTTGTGTCTTCTGAGAAACGGCAACGCCGAGAGAGCGTGCTACTTTACCTTTAGGTCCGCGGAAGGAGGACATATTTACCTCTTTGAGGAAGCTCTTTGGTTACGCTTGCAAATTGGCAGAGCTTGGCACGACTTGCAAGATTTGGAGTCCTAAATTTAGTTATTTGCTTTTAGGCTGTCAACAGGAGCTGCGGGTTCAGCTGTTGCTGTAGAATCAACCGGCGTGACAGATTCCTGGCATTTTTCGAAGACAAACGGGTTGTGGTCGCCCTGGACCTTGAAAATGCGGCGGTCGCGCTCGCATTCGCGTTCCGTGACGGGGTAAGCCCTGTCCCAGGCTTCGAAAAGTCTGCGGTCTTGCTTGGAAAGGTTGATGCCGTAAGTCTTTTCCATGTAGAAGTGCACGCGTGCAATGAGACCGCGGACTTCTTTGCGGGGTTGAACCTTCTTTTCTTCGAAGTCGATGATGGTTTCGCATTCTCCGTACATCGGAGTCGGGTTGTTCGTCCATTGGTTGAACATGAAGTTGCTACGGTCTCCGTTCACTTCGCCGATGGCGGGGTACAGGTTGTGGAGGTCGCCTTCCATAATCTTGAACGTGGAGTCGTTAGCGCTGCAGTTCTTGCGGCCGCCGTCGCGCCAGCAGGGGAGGTGTTGCCCCATGTTGTGGGCTGTGACGATGTGTTCCCATTCGATGCGTTCGGCACGTTTGAAACTCTTGCGTTTTTCGTTTTCGCGCGGTTTGTAGTTGCATGAACTGAAATCGACCTTTTTCTTGTCGATGTACCGACAATCGCAGTAGAGTGTTCGCTGGAGATCGCCGTAATAGATGCGTCTCATCTGCTTACCTGCATCGCGGTAGTTGTAGTGCTTGGGAGCTGCTTCCGGATTCACCTTCGCGAACGAGAATGCAGCGAAAACGCAAAGAATCAAAGCGACAGCGCTTGCTGATACTTTCATATAAGTAACCCTTGATTTAAATTGTGAACATGTAAAATGTAATATAATCGGAAGAAATCTGCTAGCGTTTGAAATTTGGAGCTTGCTAAGTTCTACCAACTAGGCATTGTCGATTGCTCTGTGGGCACCTTAACTTTGTATATTTTAGGCATGATTCAGGACGGATTGGAATATTTGAATTCTCGGCTCATATTCGGGATGATGCCGGGGCTTGCTTCGACGCGTAAACTTTGCGAAGTTCTTGAAAACCCTCAAAAAAAATTTAAGACGATTCATGTTGTCGGCACGAACGGCAAAGGTTCTACGAGTTATTATCTGTCCGGGATTTTGCAGGCGCATGGACTTAAGACTGGGCTTTACACGAGCCCGCATCTGGTGAACTTGCGGGAACGCATTCGTATCAACGATACGCCGATAGATGATGAGTCGCTCAACCGTCTGATTATGAAGGTCAAGGCTGCTGCCGAGGAGACCGGTGTCGAACCGACATTCTTCGAAGTCTTGACGATTGTCTCTTTTCTCTATTACGCTGAACAGGGCATCGATGTCGCCGTTCTTGAAGCTGGACTGGGCGGTCGTTTGGACAGTACTGCGGTCGCAGATGGCGATTTGATTGTGCTGACGAGTATCGGGCTAGAGCATACTGAAGTGCTTGGTCAAACCGAGAGCGCCATCCTCAAGGAGAAGATGGGCGTGGCTGGGTCCGCTCAAAGCATTCTTTCGAATGGTCGCGGCAAGGTATTTGTGCTTGGCGGGCTGAACGAAAAACTGATTGAAGAAGCCCGCATGTTCGCTTCGACTCGTGGCTGTACGTGTGTCGTTCCTGAAATTCGTAGCAATATCGAATTGCCGAATTTAGGACAACATTATGTCGAAAACGCAAGCCTTTCGCTCAATGCTGCGGAACTCTTTTTGCAGAAATTGGATAGCGAAGAAACTGGATATGAATTTGTTCGTTATGATGATGCGCTTGCGCTCAAAACGCTCACGACTCGTTCTTGGACGGGACGTATGCAGAAGTTGGTGGACTCGAACGGCAACACTCAGTTTATTTTGGACGGAGCGCACAATTCCCATGCGGTTCGCCGTCTGGTCGAGACTCTTGATGAATACTATCCGGGACAAAAGTTCCATTGCGTGTTCGGCGCACTTCGCGACAAGGACGTTGGCGAAATGCTCAAGCTCATGGCTCCACATGTGAGTTGTTGGCATATTACGCGGACTCCGTACCCGCGTTTCCGCGAACTCGCAGATTTGCAGAATGAACTTGAAAAACTTGGATTGAACGTGTCGAGTGCAGGCGAGTTCTCGAAAGAATATCTGGACCAGGTCTGTTCTAGCGTCACGGACAGCTCGCCGATCCTCATCACGGGAAGCCTTTACATGATTGGAGCGGCCGTGCAGGAACTCAAGAATGATTTTGATAGTCTGAGTTTCTTCCGCGGGATGGAACCGACCACGAACGAACATAGGTAAGTGTGCGGGACCGGCTTAGGCCGTGGTGACAATGAAAAAAAAGGCCTTGGCGAATGCCAAGGTCTTTTAAGTTGCGTCAAACTTTGGACTGGAAAACTATTCCATTTCGTCGAGTTCGGCGTAAGCCTTTTCAGCAGCGGCGCGAACCTTTTCGGCTTCTTCCTTCTTTTCCTGCTGTTCGAGCATCTTGATGTATTCAGAGACGAGGTCAGCGTCGAGAGTCATGATGCCATAGACCTTGTACTTGCCGTCGGCGGTCGTTTCGACCTTGACGTCGTTGAGGGTGGCACCGTTAAGGCGCTGGTTCACGGCGGTCATGGACGTGCTCTGGAAGTGTTCGGAGATTTCTTCGCTCACGTCTTCCTTGAAGTTCTTGACGAGAGCCTTTGTCTGTGCGTCAATGGACTTGGCGAGATCGACGCGGGCGTTCTGGTCTGCCTTTTCGAGAGCGATCTGCTCGTCGGCAGATTCACCGATACCGATACCGGCCGGAATATGCTGCTTGATGTAGTTTTTCTTTTGCATCTGCATTTCGATGAGAAGGCCTGCAGACTTTTCTTGCGGTGTCTGTGGCGGATTGCTAGAGCAGCCGGCGAACAATGCAGCAAGGGCGAAACATGCGATGAGTTTTTTCATTTTTTTCTCCTTGGAATTTAATCCCAATATTGTTTTGTGCTTTTAATATACAAAAATATTTTAGCAAAGATGTGGATTCCTTACATTTGCGAAAAAAAGTGTTGTTATTTGGATTTATACAATTTGAATTTTTGTTTTTTGTATTTTATTATTGTACTCTGTAAAAAAAAATAAATTTTGGAGGTTGCTTTGAACAATACAGTCCCTGTTTTGCAGATGATTGCTCAATCAGACATTGTGACGATGGTCATACTCGGAATATTGGCCTTTATGTCCTTGGGCTCGTGGGGCATTATCATTGTGAAGTTTTTTAAGAATAAGTCGAATTTGCGTGCAAATTTTGCTTTTTTTAAGGATTTTTCTAAAATCAAACGCTTTCAGGATCTCCAAAAACTTTGTGATGTATCCAAGGACAGCGCTCTGCGGACTTTGAGCGTCGAACTTCTGAAAGAGTCGGCAAAGTTCAAGGGCAAGGTCAGTTTCGAGTCCATTCAGCATAGGTCATCCCTTCTCGAAGATGCTATCCAGCGTTCCATCGAAGGCATCCGCATGGGCGAAGACCGCTTCCTCACGTTCCTGGCGACATCTTCCAACCTGGCTCCGTTCTTTGGTCTTTTGGGCACCGTTTGGGGAATCATGATTGCGTTCTTCCAGATTGGTCACCATGGTTCGGCGGACTTGACTGTTGTCGCTCCGGGTATTGCCATGGCGCTTATCACGACGGTTGCTGGCCTTGTAGTGGCTATTCCAGCCTCTGCCGGATACAACTATTTTACGTCGTGCAATAGCCGTAACGAAATTTCGTATTACAACTTTGGCTCACAGGTGTTGAGCTTGTTCAAAAGAGGGGACTTGCTGACTGTTGAAGGCGTTTCCGAGGAGGATGCGTGAAGCGCAGCCGTCGGCATGAACTGAAGCAGGAGCTGAACCTCACGAACATGATTGATATCGTGTTCGCTATCTTGATTGTGTTTATTTTGTGTGCGCCGTTGATGAGCCAGGGCGTGAAGGTGGATCTTCCGAAAGTCGAAGCTCCGACGATGGAACAGCAAAAGCTGTTGAAAGTTTCCATCACAAAAAATCTCGAAATTTACGTTGCCGACATGCAAGTCGATATGGAAAGTTTCGAAAGCATATTCAAGTCGCTGTGGAATGGCGAAATGGCTGTAGTCATCAATTCGGACGAGAATGTGAACTACGGCTTTGTCATGAAAGTTGTAACACAAGTGCAAAAACTGGGTGTGAAGAAACTTGGTTTCTTGACGATGTCTCCTAAAGACGAATTGAATAAATGAATAGGAATAAGGAAAAAATCCAATATTTCTCGACGGAAGACGACGGAACGTTGATCAAGATCATCGTGTCTGCAGTTGTTTTTCATTTGATTGTCGTCGTGGTATTGTATGGCCTGCATTGCATCGATATGAGCAAGCCTGTCAAGGAAATTCCTGTGTTTGAACTTGTTCAGATGGATGAACCTGTAGAACAGTCTGTGGTTGAAACGCCTAAGGAAGCCGAAGCGCAGCAGAAGGATGAAACTTCGCCCGAAGAACAGAAGCAGGATCCCCCACCCGAAGAGGCAAAAGAAGAATCTGTAGAGCCTGTTGTGGAAAATCCGCCACCCGATCTCCCGCCTGAAACACCGCCGGAGCCAGTGCAGGAACAAGTAACCGAGCCTGTGCAGGATCCAGAGCCAACGAAGGAACCTGTGGTGGAACCGACTCCTGAAAAGGCTGTTGCCCCCGATGCTCCGCAAGTTCCTGATGAGGCGAAAAAGCCGGAAGAGGTAAAACCGGAAAAGGTAGAACCCGAGGAACCGCCGAAACCGGAGGAAAAGCCGAAGCCGGTGGAAAAGCCGAAGCCGGTCGAAAAAAAGAAACCGGAGAAAAAGCCTGTCGAAAAGAAGAAAGAACCAGAGAAACCGGTAGAAAATCCGAAAGTGAAAGACGATTTCGATATCGACGATTTGGATTTGCAAAAGTCGTTTGAATTGCCTAGCCTGAGGACGGTGAACCCGATAGACATGGATCCGCTGATGCAAGTGTTCCTGGAACGGGCAAAGCAGAAAATCATGAGCAATTTCAATCCGCCGAACGGTCTTTCGATTCCGCGTGATGCAAAGACGACGGTGCAGTTCTCCGTGGAACGCTCGGGACAGATTACTGGCGTGTTGCTGAAGCGGTCGTCTTCGAATACGACTTGGGATCATTTGTCGGTGCGTGCCGTGAAGATTTCCAAGTTGCCGGAACTTCCGCCGACGTACAAGGGCTCAAGTCTTGTGTTGCAGTTTAACTTTACACCGAACTAGGAGGTGCCTTCGGCTCAGTTATGAGTTCCAAGTTACTAGTTACTAGAGATGTTCTTATAACAAATTCTAGTAACTATTAACTATTAACTAGTAACTAGTAACTAGTATCTACAATGAGGTTTATGATGAAAAAGATGAAGTTGATTTTTGTGATGATGGCCTTGATGCTTGCTGTGCCAACGTTTGCGGCGATTGACACGATTGCCGTGGATGTCGGAATATCCGTGTTCAAGTTGATGCCGATTGGTATTGTACCTTTTGAAGATGAGGGTAAAATCAAGTGGACGAGCGAGGCTCCGCACAAGATTCTTACGCGTGATGCGAATCTCTCCGGCCGTTTTGAAGCGGTTCCTTCGGACAAGTTTGACTTGGTGCTGTTCAGCAAGAAACGTGCCCGCCAGTACGTGTCTGGAAGTGCGACAAAGTTGAGCAATGGAAAAATCAAGCTGGATTGCTATCTGTATGCAGCCGAAACGAAGGACGTACTGCTCGGCGAAAGCTATACCGTAAAGCCCCATGAAGTCCGTCAGGCAATCCATTCCTTCTTTGACAAAGTCGTCTATCGTTTGTTCGGGGAACGCGGTGTTGCATCGACGAAACTTGCCTATGTTTCGAAAATTGACGGTATAAAGCAAGTCGTGATTTCGGATTACGATGGATTCTCTCGCCGTCAGATTACACGCGATTCGTCCATCAACATGATGCCGGTTTGGCAGAAAGATAACAAGGGATTGGTTTATGTGAACTTTAGGCATAATCGTCCGAATCTTTATGCCATTTCGTTTGGCGGCAAGGAAACGCCTCTCTTCACGCAGTTCCCGCAGACGTTCAGTCCGGCGGTGAATCCGAAAACGGGCGAATTGCTTTTCTCCGTGACGGAAAACGGAAAGACTGAAATTTACCGTGGCGATATGAAGAAGGGTACGGCCCAAAAATTCCTGCATCTGAAATCGAATCAGGTGAGCCCCTCCTGGAGCCCATTTGCAAGCGAAGTGCTGTTCTCTAGCGATCGTGGCGGTTCTCCGCAGGTGTATGCCGTTGGCAATGATGGTACGGACGTGAGGCGCATTACGTTTATGGGACATTATAACGAAAGGGCTAGCTGGTCCCCGGAAGGCGACCGCATTGTCTATACTTCGATGGACGATGGCAAGATGAACATTTATACCTGCGCTCTCGACGGGACAGATATTACCCAGTTGACATCGAATGCGGGGAACAACGAACACCCGACTTGGTCGCCTGATGGCAAGCTGATTGCATTTGCAAGTGACCGCGGTGGCAATTATCAAATTTATATTATGCGTAAGGATGGAAGCGGCGTAACCCGAATTACGAATGGAACCGAGAATACGTCGCCGACATGGTCTTGGTTCTTTGACGAAAAGAAGAAAAAATAGGGAAGAGGTAGATTGTGAAAACAATGTTTAGATGGTCTTTGATGATGGCGACTGTTGCTCTTTTGGTTTGGGGCTGCAGCAAGGATAAACCGGAAACGGATCCGAATCCGAAAACGGCGCCAGAACAGCCGGCGGACTCGACGCTGAATCTCGATGCCCTTGTCGCGGACACGCTGAGCGCGGATTCGCTGGCCCGCCTGGAGGCGGAGCGACTTGAAGCGGAACGCGCCCGCCTCGAAGAAATGATCAACCGCATCATGTCGGACGATGTCTATTTTGATTACGACCGTTCGGAATTGACGGAAAAAGCAAAGGTGTTGCTTGCGCAAGTGGCGGAAATTCTGATAAACGAGAACCGTTTTGTCGTAATTATTGAAGGTCATACGGATGCTCGCGGAACGGAAGATTACAATATTTCGTTGGGTGCACGTCGCTCGATGGCTGTCAGGGAGTTCTTGATTGCCTATGGCGTTGATGGAAAAAGGCTTGTCCCGGTGAGCTATGGCAAGGAACGCCCGAAAGTCCAAGGAACGGACGAATCTGCATATTCACAAAACCGCAGGGCGCATTTCCGTGTAACTATTGAATAGGAGTTGAATCGTGAACTTGAAGTCTTTATCTGTTGGTGTTGTGCTCGCCTCGTTTGTGCTTTCGGGCTGTAGCAGTATTACTGTATTGCGTACAAAAGAAATGAAAGCCGTCGGCGATGAAGTCATGGCGAAGAACGATTCTGCCTATGTGGCGCTTTCGGCAGAAAATGCAACGTTACGCGCAGAACTCGATAGCGTCAAGGCACAGCTAGATGCGGCTGCCGTGGCGCAGAAGCGCTTGCAGGCAGAAGTGACTATGCTTTCGAAGCGTGTGAGCGATGAATCGGTTCGTCACGATACACGCCAGGAAGAAATTATTTATCGCCTGGATTTGCTTTTGGGCAAGTCCGACAAGATTCTCGCGAAGAAGGTTGTGGTCAGCGGCAATACGGCAACGGCTGTGATGGAACCGGATGCCAATGCCGAAAAAATGGTCGAGGCGGAAACGATGTTCAATACGGCGCATTCCGACTACCATCGAGGTGAATACAAGCTTGCCTATAACGGCTTTAAGCAGGTCTATGAATTGATGAAGACTGGCGAAATGGCTGAAAGTGCTCTTTACTGGATGTCGCTTTGCTTGATTGAAGCGAACCAGGCGGCTAAAGCAAAAACGCTCCTCACGAACTTGGTGGAATCAAATCCGCAAGGAATGAAAGCTTGCGCTAGTATGTTCAAGTTGGCTAAGCTTTACGACAAGGAATGCAATCTCGATCGTAAAAAACAGTATCTGCAAATGATTATCTCGAGCAATACGTGTGCATCGACTCCGGAACTGGAACAGGCTGCACTCGCTTTGCAGGAAATGCTTGACTTTAAATCCACGGATGGCAAGACTGCCCTGGAAGTTTGTCAGGAACAGAATAAGTAGAAATCTAGATTCTAGAAACGATTAAGGCGATTAGGCCTACAAACATGGCTACCTTGACGAGCTTTTGGGCTTGGCGGTAGCTTTTTTTGTGGGCGAAATAGAGTGTTGCCGCAAATATGGGCGTGAGCGCAATGCCTGTGATAATCAGGAAAAACGGCGGGTAGTTGTGCTCGAAAATCCGGTCTAGGTAGAAAACGGGAATCGGGAGCGAAATCCAGGTGAAGAGGATGATTGCACCGGCGAGCCTCCTTGCGGTTGCCGAGCCTGCGATTAGCGGGAACGTCATGATGCCCGCTTTGAGGTCGCCTGTCTCGTCTTCTAAATCCTTGTAGATTTCACGTGCGGTTGTGAGCAAAAATGCGAAAGGAATTGCGGGGATTATGGCCCAGATGTATTCTTGTGAGTTGTTTTTTCCAGGTAGTACGAGATTAGACAGTATGATGTATTCCATCAAGGCGTAGAGCAGGGGAGTCGTACAGAGGAACGCGACCGTCATGTTCTTCAAAAGCGGGATATGCTTGAGCCACTTGTTGTAGGCTATCAGGAGTGCCCCGAGTAAAAAGAAGAAGCCGAGCGGAAAGTATTCATACGGAGAGGACGAGTTTGAATCTCCGAGTCCGCAGAGGAGCATCAGAACGAATAGGGCGATCCAGGTTATGCGTGCAGCTTTTACGGAAACTTTCCCGGTTACGAGCGGGCGTTCCGGGCGGTTCAACTTGTCGCTTTCGCGGTCGAGGATATCGTTCTGGATGTTCGCGAACCCGATGGCGAATGCGAACCCGAACGCTTCCACTATAACGGTAGACCAGCCAATCCAATCAAAGTCGGAATTGCAGTCGTCGGGCAAGAAAAGCGAATTGGGAAACCCGAGCAGCATATACCCGACCACGAGCGTGATTATGGCGATTGCGATATTGACTGGACGAGTCATTTTTAATATGGTACGAAACATATTTTAAATATAGACAAAATTCTCTCGTCTTTCGTCTTTCGCCATTCTTCTAATATCTATCTTTACAATATGCCTTTTTTCACTAAAAGTAATTTGGAAGATTTGAGGAAGGAAGCCGAGTAGCTTTCTATCTGCGTCGAACATTTCTTGTATGCTTCGGAGCACATTCCCGAAGGCGATTGGAAGACGAAGGGCTTTTATGATAACTGCATTGAGAAGTGCAATGGCCGTTTGAAAGCGATTCATTTTTTGATGGAGTCGATTCGTCGCGGTCGTCCGGTAACGGAAGAAGAATTGGAAGAATCTAGAGAGCTTGGAGACGAAAAAGTTTCTAAATTGGCGGATAATGCGAAGTAACTTTTTTGATTCCGATGAGCAAGATGCTCCTTTGAAAAGCGTGCGCACGTCGCGGCGTGAACACCGGAGTCGTCGTATCGACGTCATGCGTGAATTGGAATCGGGAGTTGTCGATGAACGCCCGATAAAGGAGCGTTTCAGTCGCGAATTTAAAAAAGCGAAAATCAAACGCATCAAGAATCCTGTCGAAAACATCGGCGAAGAGAATTGCGTCGAGGGCTTGGTACTCGAAGTCCACCGCCGCACCTGCGAAGTGCGACTTTTAGACGAGAGAACGCCTGCGCAGGATGATAACTTTAATGATTCTCAAACCCTAGAGGGCGAATGCCGACCCCATAGCGAAGCGAGCCCACTTCCTACTTCCTACTTCCTACCGCCTACTGTAACCGCCATGTACCGTGCGACGACATCCAAGACTCTTGGGGAATTCCCTGCGGTGGGCGATCGAGTTTTGCTTGGGCTTGTGAACGATGCGGAGGATGAAGGCGATGGTGTCGGTTCGCAAAAGTACTGCGTTGTCCGCGTGCTTCCGCGAAAGAGCGAACTCAAACGTCCGGGCCCGCGTGATAGCTTTTACAAGCAGCAGACGCTGGCGGCGAACATCGATCAGGTTGTCATTGTCGCAAGCGTGACACAGCCGGAATTCAACTATGGCTTCATGGATCGTTTTTTGTTGGCTGCAAACTTGAACGATCTGCCTTTTGTGCTTGTGCTCACCAAGATAGACTTGCTTCCGAATGGCGAAACGGATCTTTCTAACGACATTCGTGATTTCATGAAAATCGTAGATAAGGTGATTCCTGTGAGCGTCAAGAACGGTGACGGTCTCGATGTTTTGCGGAACGAATTGCTTGGCAAGTCGTCTGTTTTCAGCGGTATGAGCGGTGTTGGTAAATCGACGCTCATCAATGAGCTTGTGCCGCATGCTGAACTGCGGACGGGTGATGTGCGTGAACGCGATGGCAAGGGACGCCATACGACAACATCATCGAGCCTATTTGATTTCCCGGGTGGCGGCTACGTGATTGATACGCCGGGTATCCGGAGCATTGGGCTTATGGACTTGGAGCCGGAAACGCTTGCGAAAATCTTTCCCGGCTTTTTCGAGGGCGACCACTTTACGTGCAA
The DNA here is from genome assembly GCA_017520105.1 of Fibrobacter sp. The sequence continues at coordinate 13,979 of JAFWRL010000105.1, read as the reverse complement.
GTTTAGTAACTGTAAGCATTTGAAGGAACCGGGCTGCGCTGTACGTGCGGCTGTTGAATCGGGTAAAATATCCGAGGCTCGTTATGCGAGCTATCTGAGGATTCTGAATTCAGGGAAGTAGCTATGTCTGAATATGTTGTAAAAATTGCACTTATAGCTTCGATTGTGTTGATGGGGTATAACATCTCCGAATTTATAGCCAGTTTCAAGAGCGTGAACGAAAAAATTGAAGAATTCCTGGGCTTGGTAAAGCAGAATGATGCTACTGGTGCTGATTTGCGTCGCTCCAATTTTATCTTGTCTTGTTTGCTGTCCATAGGCTATGCTAGCTTGATTTATTTTTCGGATGTCGTCTTGTGGCTTGTTGTTTTAATTGTCTTAAAGTTATTTTTGACATTGTTCCTTTCGGATAAGCTTTTAGTTCAAGTTTTGCGAGATGGTTCTCTTTCAAAAAAGAATTATCTTGTATCTAAATATGATGCCCTTTTTAACGCAGCGGTAGGCTTTGTGTTTGCCGTCATTTTGGTAATATAATATGAAAACAAATATCTTAAAAAATCTGATGCGCTTAAAGATTGTCCTTGCCTTTACGCTTTTGGGCGTGGCCTCTTCGTTTGCACAGGGCCTTTCGGCAGGCTCTGCCTCGACAGGGTCTTCTGGGGTTATTGCAAACCCTATGGGGCAAGCTCCCGTAGCGGGAAATTTCATGAACATGCGACTTCCGCTGTTCTTGGGAGGCTCTTTTGGGCTTGGCTCTGGAGCCGGAGTCGGAAACGGAAACAATATTGGCGTTTGTGAAATCAAGCCGATGCTTGGCGCATGGATGCCGGGGCTTGCTTTTGTGCGGCTGGGGTATGGCTTCTCCAGTTACGACGAAAAGAATGACGATGGCAAAACGAGTGAAGTTGAAAACTCGAATTTTAGCGTCGATTTAGGTGTCCACATTATGAGCGAATTTTATGTGATGGGCTCGTATTCCAGAGTGAACGCCTTGAGTGAAAACGGCGATGTTTCCTGGAATGAATGGAGTCTTGGCTTTGGTACGTTCTGGGTTGTTTTTTCAAGGACGTTCTTGATGGTTGATGTTGGGTATCACTGGGTTCGTAAACATTATGACCCGTTCATCGATACTAATGTCTCGGGCGGACGAATGCAGATAAATCTCGGCTTTGCGGTCTTTGTGTATTAATTTATTTGATGTTGCTTTGAGGCTTTTGGGTGAGTAACGTGAAAAAAAATGTGGCTGTTTTGGGTGGTGCGTTTGACCCTGTTCATAAGGATCATGTGCGTGTGGCGAAAACTTGTCTGGATCGTGGATTCTGCGATGAAGTCTGGTTTATGCCGAGCCCGGATCGTTGGGATAAAGTTCTGAAAGCTAGCCCCGAAGATCGCTTTGCTATGTTGGAACTTGCTTTTTCGGGCGATAAGCGTTTGGTGCTTTCGGACTTGGAAATTGAACAGGGCGATTTTCGCGGTTCTTACGTTTTTTTGATGGGCATTAAAGAGAAATTCCCGGATATCAATTTCCGATTGCTGACTGGGGCTGATACCTACGAAGGTATTCCGCATTGGCGTGACCCGCTCAATTTTTACGGAACAAATTATAACGGTCATTTGCTTTTACGTGATATCGAGTTAATCGTATTTGCTCGTAACGGTTATCCGCAACCGGATATGGAACAACATAAAAGTAAGGGGTATGCTCCGCTTTTTTGGCTGGGGCCGGAACAGGGCTTCAACGGCGTCTATTCTAGTACGGCAATCCGTAGGTCGCTCTTGCTGAACCGCAATGTTTGTCCGCAAGGGCTAGAACTATCGGTTTACGATTATATCATCAAGCACGACTTGTACAGGGAATAAAATGAGCAAGGCTCCGTCGGATATGTTCTTTGAAAGCGAAGTGCGGCCCGAATATGAAGGTCGCCTTTTGCTTGATTCCTTGAGTGACCGCTTTACCTATCACAGCCGCGAAGAATGGATAGACCGCTTGATGCGCGGACTCGTGACCGTCAATGACGTGGTGGCAAACGTCGAAACGATTGCCCATCGCGGCGACAAGGTTGTTTATCACGTCGAAAATTACAGCGAGCCTGAAGTCCCGACGGATTTTGAAACGGTCTTTGAAGACGATGAATTTATTCTAGTCGCAAAGCCTGCGGGCGTTCCGGTACACCATACGGGCCGCATTTTCTACAACACGTTTGCTGCGATTATCCGTCGTGAGTTTGATTCCGAAACGGCAACGCCGATGCATCGCCTGGACCGTGATACGGGTGGACTTATCTTGTTCGCAAGATACGGCGAAACGGCTGCCCGCTTCCAAAAAAATCTCGACCGCATTTTGCTCCGCAAGTTCTATCTCGCGGTTGTGCGTGGAAAATTCCCGGAAGGGGAGGTCGAGTGCAAAATGCCCTTGCGTGAAGACCCGGAAGACCCGATTCGCTTGCGCATGCACCACCGTGCGGACGGCAAGGAATGTTTTACGCGTTTTAAGCTTCTGCGGCATTTAGATTGCCCAGAGATTGCGCCGGAGCTTTCGCTTGTGGAAGCGGAACTTATTACAGGGCGCAAACATCAGATTCGGGCGCATTTGGCTGAGATGGGGTATCCGATTGTGGGGGACCGTCTGTATTACCGCGATGGCATGTATTATGAAAAACTCGCACAGGGTGGCGAACTCACTGACGAGGATATCAAGGTGCTCGGTGCGCATAACCAGATGCTTTTTGCGTACAAAGTTGAACTCCAACTCCCGTACTGGAAAGAACCCCGCATCTTCGAAAGCCACGCATACCCCGAAGACATGGCAAAACTGCTGAAAGATGATTAGGTAGCTTTTTATTCTGTAAAAGCGGGATTTCTATTCAAAAAAAAGATAATGGAAAGTCGTTGAGAGAATAAAGCGTCGGCCAAGGATGGGGAGGGTGCAGGGAGGGGCCCGTGCGGCCTTCGCAACTCCGAGCTTGGGCCCCGCCCGCAAGAAGTTCTTTTTGCTTTTTAAAGCATTAAATATTGATTTTTAACTGAAAATCTCGATTTTACGTTATTTTTATCAAAATTCTAAATTTTTTAGTCCAACATCTTTGTATCTTATTGCACATGAAATTTTCATTCCTTCCTAAAATGTTGTTATGTCTGGGGCTTTCCGGCGTTTTTGCCGTAGCTCAAGAAACAGTGGAAAGCGTCCGTCGTCAAATCAAGGCGGTGGAAGCTGAAACTGCCCGCGAAAAATCTATGCACGAAGCCGAAAAGAAGCGCCATGCCGAATTCGTCGAAGTCGGTCGCAAAAAGGTGCAGGCTCTATCGGCACAGAACAAATCCTTGAAAGCCGAAATCGATTCGCTCAATGTCGAATTGAAGAAAATCTCTGCGGCAAGGGCCAAGACGAATGGCTCCATTCGCCTCTTCGAAGGCAAAAAGACGAAATATGCAGATTCGCTTGCAACGGTCATTGATTCGCTTGTCCCGTTCTTCGAGGCCGATTTCCCTTACCGTACGGACGAGGCTGTTAAGAGCATCCAGGAAATCGCAAGCATGCTCCACAAGGGCTTGATTGAAACAGATGATGCCTTGAACCGCACGATGGAGGTCTTTTACGACCGCATCCGCTTGGGTTATACCACCGAAGTTTGGAAAGGCTTTTTGCAAGTGGATGCCCGCAACGTGGCCGGGACGTATTTGCGTTACGGTGCAGTCGCTTCGATTTTCGTCAGTAACGATGGCAACGACGTGCTGTTCCTCACGAAATCCGGTAACGGTTACGCTTGGAAAAATGTTTCCGAAGACCTCGCCATGCGAACCATCCTCAAGGACGTGATGAAGGTCGCCGAAGGCAAGACCGCCCCGAGACTTGTGACTATTCCAGTCTCTTTCCCGAAGGAGGCTAACTAATGTTTAGACGAAAGACGAAAGACGAAAGACGAAAGATGAGTGTCGAACGACAAAAGATTGTTTGTTTACGTCATCCTGAGGACCGTAGGGACGAAGGATCCAGAGCATTTTTCTTGTTGCCTTTGCTGATTGCCGCGTTTGCCGTGTTCGCTCCGGCTTCTTTTGCCCAACAGAACGTAACCGTCGATGCCGTCAAGAAACGCGCAGAACTCAACAGTGCCAAGGCGGACCTAGAAGAAGCCCGCCGCAAACGCGATATGGCCGTTGCCGCTCGCTGGAAAGACCGTGAAACATTCAACAAGGAACGCGAACTTTTCAATGACAAGTACCAGCTCGGCAAGGAACGTGTCGATGCTTTGATGTCCGAACGCACCCGCTTGCTCGAAGACGTGCGCGTGGCCCGCGAAGACTTGGCCCAGGTCAAGCTTCAGGCCGAAAAGGCCCGTGCTGAATTCCTCACGCTTGCCGCTGGCCCGGAACGTCTGGAAATGCTTGCGAAGTTCCAGGAACAGGGCGTGCCGTTCAAGATGACTGAACGCATCGAGGCGCAGAACAAGGTCAAAAAAGAAATGGGCCTCTACCGCGACGACCCGCTCCGCATTGCTCGTGCGATGCTCGATGTCGCCAAGAAAGAAATGATGTTTACGCGCGAAGTTCGCACTGAAAAGGCGGACCTTGTGTTCGGCAGCTCCGTTGCTGAAGGCGACCGCATGCGTTTGGGCGGCCTCTTTGCGATGCAAATGGCAAAAGTCACCGACATCAACGGTTTCCATCCGTCGGCTTTGATGCTCCCGGTGGCCGGCGAAAAGAAGCGCGTCTATAGCTGGCAAGAAAATCTCTCTCCCGAAATGCGTAAGAATGTGGCGAAAGCCTTTGCTAGCGCCAACGATTCTGCATTCGTGATGGTGCCGGTCGATGTACTCCTCAGCACGGAACTTTCGAGCGAACTCGCAAACCATCAAGAAACCACGTGGAAAGAAGACTTTGCGGAGTTCTTCCACAACGGCGGAATCTTGATGTACCCGATTGCGGCTTTGTTCATTCTCGGTCTTTTGATTTTCCTCGTTCGTTTCGTTTGGCTCCTCGTTTTGGGCTTTGGCGGCTTTGGCGCACGTAGGGCGGTGAAGGCTCTTGAAGTGCGTGATTTGAAACAAGCGACTGCTGAATCTGAAAAGGCTCATGGCGAGGTGGGGAAGGTGTTGCGTGCTGTGCTCGGCAAAAAATTCAAGGACCGTGCAAGTGCCGAAAAGTCTCTCGAAGTTTTGTTTGCAGGCGAAGTGCCCAAACTCGAAATGGGCCTCAGCTGGATTTCCGTGTTCGCGGCGACCGCACCGCTCCTCGGTCTCTTGGGTACGGTCATGGGTATGATTGAACTTTTCAATGTAATCACCATGCACGGCACGAGCGACCCGAAACTTTTGGCTGGCGGTATTTCTATTGCCCTCGTGACAACGGAAGCTGGCCTTATCGTGGCGATTCCGTTGCAGCTTTTGCACACGTTACTTGTAAACATCGCAGATTCTGTCCGCACCCGCATGGAAAAGACAGGTCTTGCCGTGCTCAACGCTATTTGGATCAAGGAAAAGGATTAATGGACGAATATTCCGTCATCGAAGCGACCATGAGCATCTTGCTGCGCGGCGGCTGGGTGCTGCTCCCGCTATTCCTGATTGGGTGGCTGGGCTGGTTCTTGATGTTTGAACGATTCGGCTATTACCTTATGCTGAAAGGGCGTTCGACCACGAAGTTCTTCAAGGATTTGGATGCGGTGGGCGAGGAAGCGGCATTCGCAAATTTGAACAAACGTCGTTTTGGCTATTTCCGTGCGCTTGTCGAAAACGTGCGCAAGTACCGTAACGAAGGCCCTGTGGCCGTGCGTAATGCCATGACAGCAACTCGCCATAGCTTGGATGTAAGCCTTTCGAAGTCGCTCAAGACGATTGTGACATGTGCGCAAATCGCTCCGTTGCTTGGGCTCTTGGGTACGGTCTCCGGCATGGTGCATACGTTCAAGACTATCCAGCAGTTCGGCTTTGGAAACCCGGTGCTCTTGGCGGACGGTATTTCCGAAGCGCTTCTTACGACGCAGGCGGGCTTGCTTGTCGCGTTCCCGTTGATGTTAGTTTATAACTATCTCGAAAGACGAGTGGATTCTATTGGTGATTTTGCCTGGAGCGAAGCGCTCAAGTTCGAAGAACGCTGCTTTGCCAAGGAGGTTGAATGAGTTTTATACGCAAACGTTCGAGAAGCGGTAACGGCATTGACGTTTCGCCGATGCTCGACATGGTATTCATCCTTTTGATTTTCTTCATCGTGACTTCGACGTTCACGCGCGAAACAGGCGTGGATGTGACGAAGCCGAAAGCGAGTACCGCAAAGGAACTCGCGAAGGAAAGCATCTTGATTGGCGTGACCCGTCAGGGGACCATTCACATCAACGAGACGCAGGTGAACCTCTCGACCTTGCAGACCGTGCTCCGCCAGATGATGGCCGAAGCGCCGGACCGCCCGGTGATTATCGTGAGTGACCGCGATGCCCCCAACGGTGTCGTTGTCGATATCCTCGATGAATGTAATTTGGCGAAGGTGAGAAAAGTCTCCATCTCCGCGAATAAGGAGGAGTGAATCTAGTAGACAGTAGACAGTAGGCAGTAGACAGTGAGTCTAACTTCCTACTTCCGACTTCTAACTTCCTACTGCTTATGCTTGATTTTTGTGCTAAATATTTCCGTTTTCCGGTGGCGTTTGTGCTCTCGTTTGTCGTGGGCGCGGTGTTCTTCCTTGCGATTCCAGTCATCAATGTGCTGTTTTTTGATAAGGGAGCCAAGTCCGAAAAGGTTCTCGAAGAAGTGACCGAAGTGGAAGTTCTCGTGAGCGAGAAAAAGCCCGAAGTGAAACAGAAAATTATCCGCACGGTGGCCACTCCGAACACGTTCAAGGTCTCGGCTCACATGGGCGTTTCCCGTAGCCAGAATTTCCAGATGGATTTGTCGCTGGCTCGCGGTGCCGCTGGCGATGGTGTCGCCGTAGATGCGGGCAACATGGAAAATGTGATTTACGAGGCTGGCGAAGTGGATGAACAGGCGCAAGTGTTGCGTGAAATCCAGCCGAAGTTCCCGGACCGCGCAAGGAAAATGGGCGTCTCGGGTTACGTGAAAGTGTTTATTGTGATTGATGTGAACGGCGATGTGACTCAGGCACAGGTGCTCACGCAGGACCCGGCTGGATACGGCTTTGATGTCGAAGCGCTCAAGGCTATTCGCCAGTGGAAATTCTCTCCGGCGCAGTTACGCGGCTTCCCAGTAGCGCAGAAAGCTACAAAGGAGTTCCGTTTTGTCAAATAGGTTGTCAGGTATGAGGTATGAGCTCGCCTTGCGTGCGCAAGGCTTTGGGCAAAGCGTTATAGAAAAGTTCAGCAAAAATGCCGGAACTGTTAATGCCCATACCCCAAAGCGAAGCGTGCTTACGGCTATAATTGCAAAAGTTTTTTCATTAAGTCGTCATTCTGAGGCAAATGCCGAAGAATCTAGGGCATTTTCTATTAAGAAACACTTCCTACTTCCTACTTCCTACTTCCTACTGTTTTTACTCTTGCCGTTGAATGTTTTTGCTGCCGATGATTTTTTCTTCAAGGCGAACGAACTTTACGACCAGGGGCGTTACAAGGAATCGGTGAAGTATTACCGTGCGGCGATTGACGATGGCCGTTACGAGCCGTTTGCATGGTTCAACTTGGGCAATGCCCTTGTGCAACTCGGTAAAAAAGAAGTCGCGATGGTCGCGTACAAACGCACTGTCGAACTGCTCCCGGATTTTGTGAAGGCTTGGATGCTTCTCGGCGATTTGTACTACCTCGCCGAATCTCCGAGTGATGCGATTGTCGCCTACAACCGTGCGATTGAACTTGGGACGGAAACGGACCACATCCATTTTGCTCTTGCGGAATGTTATATGAAAGGAAGCGACTGGACGCTTGCCCAAAAGCATTTTGAACGTGCGCTGGCGCTAAACCCGGACCGCATGGATGCTTGGTATGGCCTTGCCGAAGTCTATGAAAAACTTGGCGATTACGAGTATGCCGTGAAAACGCTCAAGAATGCGCTCCAGATGACAGCGACCGCTGGCGCCGACGTGCATTACACGCTATCGTATTACTACCGCAGCATGGATTCTACGCGACTCGCCTTGAACGAAATGGAAAACGGCATCATGATGGATCCCGAAAATGTCTCTGCTCGCCGCTATCTCGCTCAGATGTACGTCAAGAACGAATCCCCGTGGATGGCTATTTTCACGCTGGAAGAAGGACTCCGCCACAAGAAAGGCATCGCCGATTTGAACCTTGATTTAGGGCAAATTTACTTTACGCAAAAACGTTACGACGAAGCGTTTGAATGTTACATGAAGGCTTGGCGTGCTGGTAATTCTCAGGGCCGCATCGGTGCCGAAAATGTCGGCCATATCTTCTCGAATGCTGGCGATACCGAAAAAGCCGAAATACTCTATGCCCGCATCCGCGACAAGAAATAGTTTTTACATTGTCATCCTCGCGAATTTATCTCGTCATCCTCGCGAAGGCGAGGATCTTAAGGCATTGTCATCCTGAAGCCAACGGCTGAAGGATCCATGCTGCCAGAAGTGTCATCCTGAGCGTAGTCGAAGGAGCCAGTGGCATTTCTACTACAGACTCGTTATATGAAAAATTTCGCATTTTGCGTTACGCATTTTGCGAAATTTGATTATATTTAGAGTATGAATATTAATCCGTTCCTTCTTTATGGGTATAATGGTCCTGAATACTTCTGTGACCGTGTCGAAGAGACCAAGTACATTCTGTCGGCTCTCCGTAATGGGCGTAATATTACATTGCTTTCTCCACGACGTATGGGCAAAACAGGGCTGATATACCATATTTTCAATGCTATACAGAAAGATGAAAAAGATGCAGCTTGCTTCTATATCGACATTTTCCCGACGAAATCGCTGGATGATTTCGTTCACAACTTAGGTACGGCTGTTGTCGGAAAATTAGATTCGTTTGGAAAGAAGGCTGCAAAAACGGCCTTGTCGCTATTCAAAAGTTTTAAAGTAGTTCTGTCAACAGATCCGGTTTCTGGCAATCCGCAGCCGTCTATTGAATTTGCTCCGCAAGAAACAAAGAATACATTGGCAGAAATTTTTGCCTACCTTAAGCAATCGAAGCAAGAATGTTACATCGCCATTGATGAATTCCAGCAGATTGCAGAATATAAGGATGAAGGCGTTGAAGCACTGCTTCGTTCGTACATCCAGTTTTGCCCGAACGTCCATTTTATTTTCTCTGGTAGCAAACAGCACTTGATGACGGAAATGTTTGGCTCAGTGTCGCATCCGTTTTACCGCAGTACGGAGATTTTCAATTTAACGGCGATTTCCGAAGACCATTACTATGCATTTGCAAAAAAATGGATGTCGAAAAACTCCATCAAATTGTCCAAAGAAATCTTCGGCGAACTCTATCATAAATTTGATGGGCATACTTGGTATATGCAACGCGTGTTGAATCGCCTGTACGAAACTGCACTTGCAACTATAGAAATTGCAGATGTGGAACTGTGTATCGCAGCTATTGTCGAATCAGAAAAGGAAATTTATCAGAGGCTTATCGCCTTGCTTACACGCAATCAATGCCAGTTGCTCATCGCGATTGCTAAAGAAGGCTGTGCAAACGCTATAAATTCATCTGCCTTCGTACAAAGGTATCATCTGAAAAATGCAAGCAGCATCAGTCGTGCTATAGATACACTCTTGTCGCAAGAATTCGTGATGAAAACTCAAGAGGGCTACATCGTTTATGATCGATTTATGGCGTTGTATTTGAAAGGATTGTAGGGTAGAATAATGCGATTGAATTAGAATGGCTAAAGCTTTTATGAAAACGAGAAACATCGTCATTACAATTTTCGTTACACCATTCCTTGTCTTGATGCTGCTTGGCGTCGTTTTTTTCGCTTATGCGTCATATAAGGATTCCTCTTCGAAGGCTTTCCGCGAAAAGACGGTCTATCCTGCGGAATTCGAGGACTTTCATATTGAAGAAATAGTTGTGCGGGGACCCGATACGCTTTGGTTATTCGGTTCGTATGGTATCATAGAGCAACTCCCCGCAGTTCTTGGAACATACGATGGGGGTGCCACCTGGACAAAAAGCGAAATCAGGAACTTGACGTCGTTTGCAAGGTTCTATTCTATGGATGACCATATGATTCTCGAGTCTTACGAAAAGGATGCCGACTTCAATGCGGTTTATGTGTCGGGTGAGGACTATATGACGTGGGATTCCATTGGTAAATATCGGGATTATCGCAAGGTTCGTATTGTTCGCGTGAACGATTCGGTTCCGGATGGGGGACCGAAATACAAGTTGGAAAATGGGGAAAGGGTGTTTGCGGGTGATTTCGTGGAAAGTACTCTTCCGATTTTTGCCCGGAATGACGAAAGCTGGATACTCGGTTCTTCAGGAAACCGGGTGCTCGTTTATCGGATCGAAGACGGGAAGGCTCAACTGCAACACGAAACGAGCTATGGCGGCAAGGATGTTTGGTTGAAGGATTTCTTTGTAAAAGGCGAAGTCTTTGCAGCTGTCGTTAGTGATGGAGTCTGGTCTACCGATAATTTTGCCCTGCTTTATAGTACCGATGGCGGACAAACGTGGAAACAGGAACGCGTGTCTGCGGGAGCGAGTGTGTACCGTCTTGACATAAGGGACGGAAAAATCTTTTTGGCTTATTACCATGTGGGACGCAGGTCCGTTTCTATCTTGACCCTGCCCATAGAATAGGTTGGTTTTTGGGCTCCCTTCTACCCCGTTTGGTTGTACAAACGAAAAGAATAGAGTATATTCTCTTATGCAAAATTGGGTGTATGACAACATAGTCAATCTCAAAGGATGCGGATCGAAATCTTTCTTTTACCTGTGCAATTGTTGTTAAAATGGTGAACGTGAATGAACAAAAAAGCAAAGAAGAAAATAAGTAAAAACCCATTCAGAATTGCCTTTGGGATAATAATGCTGATAATAATCGCGATAAAAGCGATTTTCTTTGATTGGATAATCGAATGGTTATTCAGTAAAAAAAGTCAATATCTAATATTGAAAAATTTTGACAAATCCTTTGAAATTTCAATTGATTTATTTAATGCGATTTGTGCATATCCAACAATTGCGTTAAAGCCTCGTCGATATCACTGTCTTACCAAGATATACTATGGATATAAAAAATTTGCTGCAAAATCCATCTCGAAAGCAAATTTAAAATCAATGGTCAGTGCTTGGATAGAAAATCCTAATGATCCTTGGAATCCTCTGATAAGCATTTTCAACGGGGCTCCTTCTACTTACAATAGTTTAACGATTCGCTTTGAAGACTCCGAAATTCCAAAATTCGTCAATTATTTGAAGAATACGTTCATTGTTGATTACGGCTATGTTTGTGAAGTCTGGAATTGTCAGAGCAAGTGTATCCATGCATCGCGAGGAAGCTCTGCTTGGCAAACCGGCGACTCTAAAAAAGTTTGTGAAGGTTTCTTGAAGGATGTCTATACAGTCAATATTTTGAATTCCGCCCATGTCCAAGACTCTCTGATTAGTAAAATCAAAGAAGATGAACGGATGGGTAAAATAGATTCATCCGTTGATGGATATATTATATGGAACGTTGACCCTTCAAACATCCGCTACGCCCGCCGCGTCTGCAAGAAAATGGGATTGTTGATATGAATAGACCTACATTCATAAAGATTTTTTTCGGTGTCCTTGCTGCGGTCTCCTTTTGGGGTTCCTTTGTTCTCACGTTTCTTGCGCTGCTTATTCCGCTGCGCCCGTATGACTGGGGCCCTCCTGACGGTCTCTCTTTGCAGACTGATGACGATTGTGCCTGCTTTATTTTTGTGTCGTGTTTTTTAAGTACATTTTTATTGGGAATTTCTTTGGTAAGTTTGAAATTTGCGAAAATTGGCATCTCCAAGAAAATGGCGACTAAAATCGTGTATATGTTTTGGATTGTTGTCACGCTGGCAAGAATGTTTTACGTACTCCCATATTATCATGGTTGAATTTTAGTAGGCAGGAGGAGTGAATCACGATGTTTAGCAAATTGTTTTCTTGGTTAAAGAAAGAAAGACTAGAGGAATGGGCAAAAAAACTTTGCCTGATGGTTCTCGAAAAAATGCCAGATGAGTATTCGGTATATAGAGAAGAATTGAATGCCGGAATTATCGGGCGAATTATACCGGACTTGCATTCGGTCCCATGCCGTTATAACGTTTTCTTTGATACATCAGTGAGCGAAAAATATGAGCGGCGCTCTGAACCTTATTTTAATTTGAAAGGAATTGTCCTTAGCAATACAAACACGTCAAATATCGAATTCTCTATTTGTTTTGCAAGAGGGTTGTTTGCTGGATTTTCTCTTTCGACGAAAGAAAAAATTGACCTTACAAACTTACAGGTCAACGTAGAAAATGTGCAGAAAGTTTTGCAAATAGAAAAATTACCTGAGGACTTTTGGAAAGAATTCCAGAGTATTCACGAGAAATATCCTCAAATCAACATAAGTGAAATTTGCCAAGTGAATCTGGATGGTCGATGCATTTATCATTTGTTTGATATTGGCGATGGTGATTTTGTCGGCTTTGAAATGTCAAATGGTTTTGTTAAAGTTTGTCATGATGATTCAGAAATCATAAGCAACATCCCGAATTTAGACGAGTACATTGCCATGGCTGAATAGCTGAGAAGACGATGAAAAAATTAAAGATTCTAATTGGCGTTCTATTGCTTTCTTTATTCATGATTTCTTGTAGTGAACCTACAGTCGGTTCTCTTGTTACTGAATTTATTGAAAAGAATTGCAATGATTCTTCGAGTTGTGTTGTTTCGATTAAGGATTTTACTCATTTTAAGTGGGATAAAATGTATGTTTTTGAATATAATGTTACTGATGAAGAAATAGAGCAGGAACTTCGCCAAAAGTTTAATGAGCACAGTGAGCTTGTCAAGAGATTGTTTTTCTTACGCGGTGATAGTATTGTTCATTATGAGGAACATGAAATAGATTTTGAACGGCCGGCAAAAAATGAATTGCATTTCTATGATGCATTTTATAATTCCCATAAGAGAATTGTCGCGTTTACACCAACTTCTGCAGTGTTTGTTGTAACTAGAAAAAAATGGTTCGATGAATACGTGTATTATACATTAATCGCATTGCCTATTAGCAAACTCGAAAACTTAAAAGCCAAAGACTCGACCGTTGTTTATGCGGAACGTCTGGACAATGAACATGCGCTTCTATATCGTTCCAACTATCCTGATGCGATGTTCTTTGTTAAAATGTCGGATTCCGGTTTGTATGAAGTGGATAGCATTGTAGATTTCAATCATCGCTTTGCAGTGTATCGGACTGAATCTGATTATATTAGAGAGCTTGGCAATGAACCGGGAATTGATGTCAATCTTAAACTTAAAAAATGGATGGATTATGGAATGAACGAAAAATACCATATAGGTAAGCATATCACAATGAATCGTTTTGCAGAGAATTTGTTCATTATAGATGATGATGGCATTTATGAACTATCATTGTCAAAACGCTCGTTCAATAGAATTATCAAGTATCACATGGCTTTAGACATATTTGAAAAATGTAGTGACAATATGATTATGAGACTTCCGCACCGTCAAACCAGCATTTCCTCATCAGCCATTAGAGTATCTTTCCAAGATAGTAGTTTCTTTGAACTGAAGCCGAATGGCGTGTTGAATATCCAGGTTGTTGACAGCAACAGTTGCTTAAAGGTGAAAGGCGAATACAATCAAGTCCGTTATAATTACGCAGAAGGGAAAAAATGTAATGCAAGTATTCCATTGTGCGAGCCATTCTAACAGGGCGTGAATGACGGATGGACTGGAATTGCGGAGATGAAAAAATGGATCCTGACGCTAGAGAAAATTTTAGACGACTTGCAGACAAATACCGCAAGTTAAAAAAGAATCATAAAATATTATATTGGATATTAAATAACGTTTGATTATGGCTTTCTTTAAT
>JAFWRL010000104.1 GCA_017520105.1 Fibrobacter sp. | reverse complement strand
CCATCACCTGGTCTTCCGGATACTTTTCGGCATCGACGACAATCACGCCCTTGTAGGTGAAAGCCCAAGAAACGGAACCAGATTCGCCCATGGAGCCGTTGTTCTTGTTGAAAATGTTGCGGATTTCGGCAACCGTACGGACCTTGTTGTCGGTCATGCACTGCACCATGATGGCGATGCCTGCCGGGCCGCGTCCTTCGTAGAGCGGTTCCGTCATTTCGGTACCGGAGTTGGCGCCCGTACCCTTGGCAATAGCACTTTCGATGTTCTTGGTCGGCAAGCTCTGGCTCTTGGACTTGAGGATTGCAGCACGGAGACGCGGGTTAGCGTCAGGGTTACCACCGCCGAGCTTGGCAGCGATAGAAATTTCCTTAATAAGTTTGTTCCAAGCCTTGGCGCGAGCGACGTCGGTTTTGGCTTTCTTGCGTTTGGTGGTGGCCCATTTGGAGTGACCGGACATAATTTACCTCTAGGTGGTTTTTGATAAAATTTAAAAAAGTTCTACTTCTTGTTCATCTTGCAGAGGCGTCTCTGCTTCACGGTGAGCTTGCGGCTATTGCAGTCAAGGTCGTCGTTCCTTGTCGATTTGAACAACACCTTGTCGCTACTTGGTCTAGCCGAGCGCTCCGCAGCACGTTGGGAACGCTTCTCTTCCAGGCGCTTTTCACGCATGGAGACCAGTTTCGTCTTGTCTATAGGAACAGCCGAAGCCTTGGTTATTTCGCGTTCATACTTACCGTTCCAGATTTTGCCCAAGAGCGAACCGGACTGGAGAGCATCATCCAAAATGCTCTGTGCCCAGCTATCGTTTGCGGGCGGCAAAAGCTTGAACGACAAGTTACGAATACTAGTCGGTTCCTCGTCATAGTAAAGCATCATGTCGAAGAAGCCCACGTTGTATTCATCGCCATCGGAACCGGCAGCAATCTTGTCCGGTATGTAGGCAAGCACAGCGTAGAGCGCCCTGTCGAAAAGAGCCGTAATAAGGACGTCGGAATCTCCACCAGGGGCCAGCACCTCGCCTTCCGCAACAAAAGCCCACGGGGCCACATCGACCTTGAGCCTAAACTTGTGGAAGCCGTGTTCAGCCTTCTTGAGCTTAATAAGAGCACCGGCAAAAGCCTGAAATCCCGGCTTGATGGAGCCTTCCTGCGCAAACACTAACGCGCATGCGAGGAAGATTACCGTTAGAATTTTTTTCATTTCCTCATCCACTCCATTAACTTATTCTTAATTCTTGAAGAAGAGAGCCTTTGCTGCTTCGAACATCGGATCCTTTTCGTCCGGGTTGCGGCATTCCGTATAAATACGGACCTTCGGTTCCGTACCCGACGGACGCACCAGCATCCAGGAATCGTCGTCGAAAATGACCTTCACGCCGTCGAGCGTGAGGAGCTGCTTCACAGTCTTTTCGTTATTGCCGACCATGACCTTGGCACCCGGTTTAGCGATATCGGCAATGGCATCAACCTTCGCCTTGAGCGGAGCGCCCACGAGGGACTTATCGACTTCGAAACCGGAACGCGTCGGATAGAAGCGGCCGTATTCTTCGTACAAAGCATCGAGATATTCGCCGAGGTTCTTGCCCGTCGTCGCGAGAATTTCGAGAGCCATGAGGAGACCGAACTGGGCATCCTTTTCGAGCGTGTTGTTGAGACCGGAGATACCGTCGGATTCTTCGAACGCCACGAGAGCCTTCTGCTTGGCGCCCCGGCTAAGCCACGGGCGGAAGTTCTTGAAGCCCACCGGCGTTTCCATCACGGGCACGCCGAGCTTTTCGGCAATGATGTTCACAAAGTTGGACGTCGCGACGGACTTCGCCACGCAGCCCTGTTCCTTGCGCCAGGTAGCCATGTAGTGGAAAGCGATAGCGCCGAACTGGTTCATGTCAATTTCGCGAGTGCCGTCGTAGAAACGAATACGGTCACCATCCGGGTCGAAGATGCAGCCCAGGCGGAACCAGGACTTGCTCTCGTCCAAGACCTTGCGGACCTTTTCCAAGTTCTTGCTGGACGGTTCCGGAGCGATGCCACCGAACAAAGAATCGTCTTCGTTCCTAAGCGTGATAAGGCATTCCGGATTGTCGAGAAGTGCAGCCGGACGGCGACGCGTGGAACCATGCACGTGGTCGCACACAAGCGTGAGGCGACCCTTCTTGATAAAGTCCTTGATGCGGTCGAACTTGATAGTGCCCTGCTTTACGAGGAATTCCTTGTAAATCTTGAGAGAATCGATGATTTCCCAGTCAACCTTGGAGACCGGTTCGAACTTCCAGGTCGCCATCATCTCGTTAGAAAGCTTCGTGATGACGTTCGTGATTTCCGGACCCGCAGGACCGCCGTCGGCCGGATTGAACTTGATGCCGTTATAGTGGCTCGGGTTGTGGCTCGGAGTCATATTGATGGAGCAAGCGGCGCCAAGCATCTCGATTGCAGCGGAGAATTCCGGAGTCGGCATTTCGCCACCGTAATAGACCTTCACGCCAGCTTTGGCAAACTGGTCCGCGACGGCTTCGCAGAATTCGTGACCCAACAAGCGGTTATCGTGGCCTACGACCACGCCCTTCTTCTGGAGTTCGGCAAAGTCCTTCACGCCGAGAGATTCAAACAATTCCGGAGTCGCCTCGCGATACATGCGAACAATCGCCGCACCCACGACCTGGAGATTGCGAAGAGTGAACTCAGAGCCGATTTCGCCTCGCCAGCCCGAAGTACCGAAACTCACCTTAGCCGGGTCTTGAGAAGTCAGAGCGACCTGTTTCACTTGTTCAACCAGATTCATGTCCGTAGCGGGGTTGAATTCCGGGGCCTGAATCTTTTTCCAAATCTGGGTAATGTTTTCCATAACGGTTCCTGTATTTAAGTTTTAACGACGAAAATTTAGAAAAAAATGAACAATTTGACACGGAACCAACAATGTGGTTCCATATATTATATCACTTTTTTAGCCGCAGGAACTAGCGTTACGAATAACGTTTTACTTTTTGCTGTAATAACCCTTGCCATAATAGCCACCACCATAGTATCCGTACCCATAACCGTAATGGCCAGGTTCGTACTCGCAGTGGTTCATGACAAAGGCGCAAGGTTTGTCGGCATACCGGCGCAAATTCGAGATACCCTCCTTAATCTGGCTCACCGAATCCGTTCCGTAATGCACCACCATCAAGGCAAAATCCACCAACGGATAAATCAACTCGGCATCGGTCACCAAGCTTACCGGCGGGGTATCTACCAAAATCATGTCGTATTCCGCCTTCATCTCGGCAAGGATATTCTTAAACCTGTCGTGACGCAAAAGTTCACTTGGCGACATCAAGCGCTTGCCGCAACCCAACACAAAAAGATTTTCAAGTCTAGTGTCAGTCACAGCCTCGCGCCAAGAAACCTTGCCCGACAATATTTCGGTAAGGCCAGCATGCTTGGAACTACGAATAACACCCTTGCGCATGTCGGCATCTATCAGGAGCACGCGTTTGCCGTTCATGGCATACACCACCGCCAGATTCTTAGACACAAAACTCTTGCCCACACCCGGCACCAGCCCGCATACCATGACCACATTATGCTCTTCAGAAAGCGAAAAATCAAGAGCCGTCTGCAACGTACGGAAAGCCTCGCACGCCTGGTCGTTCGGCGACGATTCAACCAAGGTCTGCTTATGGCGTTTGTCATTCAAAATGCGATTTTTCGATTCCGGAATCTTGGCATACACGCTCACGTCGGTCGCATGTTCCAGTTCCTGCGAGCTACGCACACCATTACGCATCATGCGACGCAAGAATACGATTAACACGCCAATCATAAAGCTGGCCGCAATGCTGCATACCAAAATATTCATCTTCTTGGGCTTGCTCGGTTTCGGTTCAATCTGCGCAAAATCGACAACGCGCACATTCCCCACCTCACCAGCGCGCACCACGCGCAACTGCTGGATGTTGTTCAGCATGGTGGTGTATTGGGAATTGTTGACCGCCACATTTTCTTGCAAGCGGATAAGTTCCTGCTGCGTGGTAGGCATCGATTCCGCATTTTTTCTCAGGCGGCCCAGCTCACCACGCAAACGGTTTTGCTGTTTTACAATCGTCTGTACCGAGGGATGTTCCTCTTTAAACAAGCGGGTCACCTGCTGGCGCTGCTGTTCCAACTGGAGCAACTGGCGCTGCAAGTCCATTTCTTTGTCCAAATGAGCGCGAGTTTCGCCCGTCATATCGACGGAACCAATATTGTGGCGGTAGTCCGACAAAATCTTTTCGGAGCTATCCAGCTTTGCCTTAATAGCCGGCAACTGCGATTCCAGGAATTCCAAAGTTTTTGCGGCATCGGCACTACGCATTTCCACATTCTGGCGCACGTAGGTATTTGCAATCGTATTCAAAATCGAAGCGGCCCGGTCGGCATAGCGGTGCGAATAAGAAACGCCAATCACACCCGTCTGCTTCCCCTTTTCGGCCACCTTTAAAGATTTCGCAAGTTTTCGGACCGCAAGCAGAGGATTCAACTGACTTATCTTGAATTTTTCTCCGACCGATGCCTTACGAATACGGTCCACACGAATCTGCAAAGTATCACCATCATACGGAACCTTGAGCAATTCGCCCACATTTCCTTCAACCAACTTGGACTCATCTTCAGAATAGACAGCGTAAGTGTTTTCTCCCGTTACGACGGCATACCATTTTTCGCTACGAGCCTCTTTCGGGATAAACAAATAGCCGATATCCATGCGGCCTTCCCGGTGCAACATGCGATTCAGAGCACTCACCGGAGTGGCCGAATATTCCAAGTGTTCTTCAGCCACCACAAAACTCAGAACCAAGCGGCTCTTGATAAGTTCGATTTCAGCATCGGCCGGGCTAGCCACATCAAGAATGGCACCCATCTCGCCCATTGCACGGTTTGCAGCCTTGTTCCCTTTAGGGTCAATCTGCAACATGGCATCACTGGTAAACTGCGGACGAATCCATTGGCCTATCCCTAAACCTATAACAGCACCCGCCAAAATAAACAGCAGCAAAAAATAGCGGCGTTTCCACAAAATAAAAAGGGCGTCCAGCAATGTAATCGAATTATTGACGGCAGACTGCTGCCCCCCTGCGACATTAGTCTGTTGTTCGTTATCAGCCATTAGAATCTCCAAATTTTAGAACAAATATAAAAAAATTCGCCACCATCAAAAACGCTCTAGCAATTCAAGTCATCCATATAGAGCTCTTTTCATTTGTTCGGTTCAATAAAATGGACTGGCAAAAGTACTTAACGAGCAGGGACGGGCTCTCGCGGCAGAGCGCACAGCAAACTATTGCAGGACTAAATTTTACAAGTCATACTTAGCTGGAGTATTTTCAATTTCCAATGTTGCGCCGAATTTCTTGAATTTTTTCATCCACCCTTGAACCAGCGCAGATGCTTTCGGAAAATGATTCTTTCCAACGGCAAAAGCAAACTTGTCTTGGGAGCAATCCGGGTTTAGTTTAGTATCGTTGACGGAGCTAGCCAGTTGCTTAAACGCATGTTCAATGTCTTCTCCCTTCAACTCAACAAAGTAAAAACGAAAATAATCTTTTTCAACAAGCAACTTGTCGCATCTCAGGTTTTTCCCGCCTTTAGGGTAAACACCACCATCGACATTAACCTTTAAACATTTCTTTTTTGACCTGTTAGAAAACGTGATCTGGCTTTTATTTTCTTCGAACTTAATGTTAGATACACTTGTTGCGGAGTACGAAGAAACAGGAAGCCCCTTGGTCCACTCATCTAGGATTTCTTTAGGATTCTTCTTCATACATTTATCAAGTTGCTAAATTCTTTAGAAATGTCAATGGATACAGAGTCTAAGAAAGATTGAGCGATCAAGCGATTTTCATCGTCCAAAAGGCTCTTGACCCGACCATTGTTTATGCCGTAAACACTGATTTCGTCAAAGTTCATAAAATCCGATTGCCCAACAATCTTTTTCACGCGAGCAGACGCTCCAGCCGCCTTAGTCGAAGATTCCATGGCCTGGATCAAATTGTTCATGGACGACAAAATATACGGGCTATGTGTACTCAAAAACAGCGTGTTACACGAGTTGCCATTCAATTTGCGAGCCAGCCATTTAACAAGCGCATATTGGGTTTGCGGGAAAAGGTTCTGTTCGGGTTCTTCAAGAAACACCTTCACACCGCAATTGTTCAAGTAATAATCGCCGATACCCTTTTTTTGTAATTTCGGGTTCTGCTCAATGATTTCTCGAAGCTTGGTTTCTGTAAGAACTCTTCGTAGACTAGTCTGTTCGAATAAAAGGGAGTAATCGAATAAATAAGACAAAAGCGCATATTGAGGAATTACAGATTGAAGTCCGCTAGAGGCATTCGAAAAATTAAGCGTGCGCTTATTTAAGGAAATCATGTCGGAATTATTCGCTTCGTCGTAAAAATACGAAACGCCCATGTCCAAGATGTCAAGCTTGTGCATCTTGTCAAACTTTCTGCGGGCGACATCCCACTCCGCCATATAGTTGCGGACATTGTTGAATCTGTCAAAATTGATGTCTAGCCAGTTGGGGATAGATGCAACGATGTTGCGTTCGGCAGGAATGTAGGCGTTCTTCGTGCGCTTGTAGTCCCAACGCTTTTTTCCCCAATTGAAATCCACACTAACATGGCTGCTATCCGAAAACCTGATTTCGACCAGCAAAGTCTCTGTCTTAAAAAGAATTTCAGAACCGGCTGTAGCGTAACCATCCAACTTGTGGAATGTTATTAACTGGTCCTTTACGACGGTCGGGGTAGTCCATTCATTTGGGTCCTGTGTCAACTGAATTTTCTTTTCGAGCCAATTGCAAAAACTGGCGACTTTTAGAATCGTACTTTTACCGGAACTCTGGGGCCCAATAAGGACATTTATCCTTTTGAAGTCTAAAGAGACCGACTTGATAGGTCCGAAATTTTTTATTGATAACTTGGACATTTTACAACCTGTTTACGGAAAATAGTTTTTTTTTGAAAAAATATCCAGCAAGTTTGCCCAGAAAAGTAGAATAGTCGGCAAAATTTGTAGAATTTCACGTAAAATCGGAATTTCCGAATCATTCTGTGCAATTCCCGTGGCGTTCCCTGCTGCGCAGGGGCGGGCTCTCGCGGCACGAAGCCGTGGCGTCACCCCACGGCTTCCCCGCCTAGAGGGCCGAGCACGGGACACCAGCGGCCCTCCCGGCCCTACGGGCTTCGATTCCTAACGCGACAGCAGAAACAAAACGCTACACAACACTAATTTCAAGCATTCCATTTAAATCAGCCGACTTGCAGGATTGAGCGATATCAGACAAATCACCAACTTCAAGAGTTACATAATCATTAACAGCGTCCTTTTTTCGCAACAAAAAGCGAAACTCTCTTTGGTACGAGAACTCTCTTCTTTTTTGGAACGCAATTTTGGGGTATTCATCCAAAACTTTATCCTTGGCGAAATCGTAATAATCCACAGGGCCCATGGCAAAATCAAGATTCTCTTTCAAGGCGGCCTTTTTCAATCTTTCAACAAATAATTCCATACGCGGAATCGCAACCGCATATTCGCCATAATTAATCATTTTTTCGGAAAACAATACGTCCCGTTTCAAATCATCCAAAGAAGCGTACTGCTTTTGCGAATCAAATCTAATCGTCGAAAAGCACATTATATAGCTTTTCAAGACATCATCATTATAACAAATTGACACAGGTCCAGCTAGATCTTTCAATTCCTGCCGACCAAAGAAAACTTTTATTGAAATAGGCTGAAATATTTTGCAACATTCATAAGGATCGTTTTGTTTAAAACTATCAGATGCTTCCGCTCTCCGAAAATAATTCAAAGAATTAAAGTGCAGATGACCCTTTAAAAAATCATCGCGATACTTTTCACAACTGAAGAACTTGAATAAACCTCTACACATTTTAATCTCCATATTCTTAATCCGCCCTAGAAAAATCGGATGTTTTATATTCACTAT
>JAFWRL010000017.1 GCA_017520105.1 Fibrobacter sp. | reverse complement strand
GCCGTCTTCGTTTTTGCCCTGACCCGGTTTATCGAAGTCTTCAACTTCGACCTTGCCCGGAATGGCAATCGGAGAACCCTTGAACGGTTCCTGCGGAACAGGTTCCACCGGAGTCACATCACCTGTTGCAAGACCAGTCGTATTCACGCCCTTGTTGGTCTTCAGGTATTCCCTGAGCCACGCCATAGCGGCGCGGTCCTTGCCGTCCTTGATAATGCCGGAGCATCCGGGAGCTTTTCCGTTACAGTCGAGCCAAGTATGACCATAGACATAGCCCCACAAAGTAATACCTGCAATGTGCTCGTTTTCCATGAAGTGCGAAATCTGTTCCTGATAGCACTGCTTCTGGATATTGTCATCGGTCGTTGCAATGTCGTATTCGCTAATGAACATCGGAGTCTGGGTCTTGTCCCAAATTTCCTTGGTAATGTTCTTGAGCGTGTTGATGTTCAAGCAGACGCCGCCGCCGCCAGTACCGCCTTGGCCACCGCCCTGGCTCATCATGTCGTGGGCCTGCAAGCCGTATGCATCGACCGGAGCACCGTTCTTCTTGATGGTCTGGATAAGCTGGATGCCCTGATCCTTATTCCACTGGACAGTGTTGTAGTCGTTATAAATGAGAATCGCCTTCGGCCAACGTTCACGGGCCATCTTGAAGGCCGTCGTGATGAACTGGTAATTGCCACCATTATCGCCGCCGAGTGCCGGAATGATGTTGTTGTTCTTGCCGTAGGGAGAATGATAGCTGTTGTTGCCCGTACGGATAGCCTCGTTCACCACGTCAATCATCTCGATTTCAGGGTAGTGTTCCTTAACAGCATCGAACCAGGCGGTAATCGCCTTCTTGGTTTCATCGACGCTGAGGCCGTTCAACCAACCCGGATACTGGGAGCCCCACACTAAGGCGTGGAACTTGAAGTGACCTCCGTTGTTCTTTGCCCAGTTATAGGCGGCATCGCAGGCACCCCAGTTATAGCGGCCCCTGGTACCTTCTACGGAGCCCCACTTACAACCGTTTTCGGCTGTAGCCTGGTTCCAAAGTTGGGTAAATTGGTCATTAGGACCAGGAGCAGTACCAGACTGAGTGATGTTACCAATAAACTTGGCAGCACCGTCGGCAATACCGGGACCGGCATACGAAAAAACTGCTCCACCCAAAAGCGCAGCAGACACTATTCCTTTGATGAATTTTGATTTCATTTCCACATCCTCATACGTTTAAAACCTCTATAAACATATTTCCGAATTATCCATAATATCCAGCATGCCAACTATTTATCATTGACTAAATATCCACAACGGAATGAACTCAATAGGAACGATTTCTTTTTTTGCAAAAAAAGAACCTTCGAGTGTAAATCTCGAAGGTTTTTGGATATGTTCCCTTTAGAGGAATTATGAATCAGGATTTCTTTTAGCGGGTGACACGGACCGTCTTCACTGCGCCATTTTTCACGGAGCGGAGCAGATAGACGCCCTGAGTCTTGATATCGCTCGTGGTCTTGAGCGTGTTCACAGCTTCGTCCATAGTGTATGCTCTCATGCGACCGAGACGCACGCCGTTCACGTCAAAGACATCGTAGGCGCCCAGCACCGGAGTTTCCATGTGGATTCTCGTCTGGATGGCTTGACCCGGATTGTCGCCACCCTGGCCCGGATTATCGCCGCCTTGGCCTGGATTGTCGGCAACTTCGCCCTTTACAAAGTTGATGTAGTCGATATCAAAGTATTCCTTCGTTACATCCATGCGGAGAATGTGCTTACCTGCCGGGAGCGTCACTTTCTGCTTCACGTCGGCGAAGTCATCGAAGCTCTCGCCTGTAACCGAGAATTCGCCAACAGACTTGCCATCGATGGAGAGAGTGAATGTTCCCTCGCCTTTCGTAGCGGCAGAAGCAATAGCAGTGTAGTCACCGGCTTCTGCAATGTTGACGGTCCATTCAAGCCAGTCACCCGTATTGTTGTAGCCAACAATTTTACCGGTTGCCTTTTCATAGATATCAACACCAGTGTCCTTGCGGTAGTCGGAATCGCCCTGGTTCGTGGCATCATCGCCATAAGAGGCATTGCTTGTGCCGTCTTCGTTCTTGCCCTGGCCCGGCTTATCGAAGTCTTCAACTTCGACCTTGCCCGGAATGGCAATCGGAGAGCCCTTGAACGGTTCCTGCGGAACAGGATCCACAGGCGTCACTTCACCCGTAGCAAGTCCCGTCGTATTGACACCCTTGTTAGACTTCAGGTATTCCTTCAGCCAAGTCATGGCCGGACGGTCCTTGTTGTCCTTGATGATACCGGATGTACCGTCATTCCATGTAGCGCCGTAGATATAGCCCCAAATGGTGATACCGGCAATATGTTCATTCTCCATAAAGTAGGAAATCTGTTCCTGATAGCACTGCTTCTGGACATTGTCATTGCTTGTGAAGATATCGTATTCGCTAATGAACAACGGAATCTGGGTCTTGTTCCAGATTTCTTCAATGGTGCTCTTCAGAGTGTTGATGCTCAAGCAGGAGCCGCCGCCACCGGTACCGCCAGCGCCACCGCCCTGGCTCATCATGTCGTGGGCCTGCAAGCCGTAGGCATCCACCGGAGCTCCCCCTTTCTTCAGTTTCTGAATAAGGTCGATACCTTCGTTTTTCTGCCACTGGACGGTATTGTAGTCGTTATAGATGAGGATTGCTTCCGGCCAACGTTCACGGGCCATCTTGAATGCCGTTTGCACGAATTCGTAGTTGCCGTTGTCGCCACCGAGAGCGGCAACAATGTTGTTGCCCCCCTGCGAACCGTAAGCGGAATGGTACTTGCCACCCGACTTGATGGCTTCGTTCACCACGTCGATCATTTCGAGTTCGGGGTAGTGCTGCTTGACAGCATCCATCCAGGCGGTAATCGCCTTCTTGGTTTCGTCGGCGCTAAGACCGTTCAGCCAGTTCGGGTACTGGGAGCCCCACACCAGAGCGTGGAATTTGAAGTGGCCACCGTTATTTTTAGCCCAATTAAAGGCAGCATCGCAACCGCTCCAGTTGTAACGTCCGCGAGAGCCTTCGATAGAAGCCCACTTACATTCGTTTTCGGCGGTAATTTGGTTCCACAGCTGCGTAAAGTCGCTACGGACTTGACCGCGAGTCGTAATGTTACCGACAAACTTTGCTGCGCCATCAGCCAAGCCGGGACCAGCAACAGCGTTAACGGCACCGCCCAAAAATGCAGCGGCAACCAAACTTTTAATAAGTTTTGAGTTCATAATCCACATCCTTATAGGTTGATACAACCCATACAACCTATATAAACATATTCTTGTTTTGAGAAATCGCCCCAAAAACGCAAAAATTTATCGTTGACAAAATGTAATGGAGTTTTGTCAACACCTCGAAAAGCTCTGTTTGCGGGCATAAAAAGAACCTTCGAGGAGGGTACCTCGAAGGCCTTTGGGTATTTAAGGCTCCCCTTAAGGGTGGGGAGTTATGGATTAGGAACTTTTTTAGCGAGCGACGCGGACCGATTTCACAGCACCATTCCTCACGGAGCGGAGCAGATAGATGCCCTGAACCTTGATTTCGCTTGTGTTTTTGAGCGTAGTCACGGCTTCGTCCATGGTGTAGGCCATCATGCGGCCGAGACGGACGCCATTCACGTCAAACACATCGTAAGCACTGAGGACAGGGGTTTCCATGTGAAGTTTCGTCTGGATGGCTTGGCCCGGATTGTCGCCACCGTTGCCACCTGGATTGTCACCGCCATTACCACCCGGATTATCGCCGCCGTTGCCACCCGGATTGTCACCGCCGTTGCCACCCGGATTATCGCCACCGTTGCCACCAGGATTGTCGCCGCCATTACCACCCGGATTGTCGGCAACTTCGCCCTTTACAAAGTTGATGTAGTCGATGTCGAAGTATTCCTTCGTTACATCGAGACGGAGCACGTGCTTGCCTGCGGTGAGCGTCACTTTCTTCTTCACATCGTTAAATTCGTCCCAGCTAGTTCCAGAGACTTCGAATTCGCCAATAGACTTGCCGTCGATAGAGAGCGTGAATGTACCCGAACCTTCTGTAGCAACAGATGCGATTGCAGTGTAATCGCCAGCTTCGGCAACGTTGACGGTGTATTCGAACCAGTCGCCCGTATTGTTATAGCCCAAGACAACGCCAGTCGCCTTCTTGTAAAGGTCGGCGCCAGTATCCTTGCGGTAGTCGCTATCGCCATGATTTTCGAAATCGTCACCATAGGATTCATTGCTTGTTCCGTCGTCATTCTTGCCCTGGCCCGGCTTATCGAAATCTTCAACTTCGACCTTGCCCGGAATAGCAATCGGAGTGCCCTTGAACGGTTCCTGCGGAACAGGTTCCACCGGAGTGACAACGCCAGTGTTGAGGCCGGTCGTATTGACGCCCTTGTTCTTGGAGAGGTAATCCTTGAGCCAAGTCATTGCCGGGCGGTCATTGCCGTTCTTGATGATACCGGAGTTGCCGTTGGTCACCCATGTCGCACCATAGACGTATCCCCAAAGGGTGATACCGGCAATGTGTTCATTTTCCATGAAGTAGGAAATCTGTTCCTGATAGCACTGTTTCTGGACATTGTCGTTATCAGTACCGATATCGTATTCAGAAATGAACATCGGAGTCTGGGTCTTGTTCCAAATTTCGCTAATGACACTCTTGAGAGTATTGATGTTCAAGCAGCCGCCGCCACCGCCAGTACCACCAGCGCCACCGCCCTGAGTCATCATGTCATGAGCCTGCAAACCGTAAGCGTCAACCGGAGCACCATTCTTCTTGATGGTGTTGATAAGGTCGATACCTTCGTTCTTTTGCCACTGAACGGTATTGTAGTCGTTATAAATCAAGATTGCCTTCGGCCAACGTTCACGAGCCATCTTGAAAGCGGTCGTCACGAACTGGTAGTTACCGCCGTTATCGCCACCGAGAGCGCCAATAATATTGTTGTTCCTGCCGTAGCCAGAGTGGTAGTTGTTGTTACCCGTACGGATAGCCTCGTTCACCACGTCGATCATTTCGATTTCGGGGTAATGCTGCTTGACCGCATCGAACCAGGCGGTAATCGCCTTCTTGGTTTCGTCAACGCTAAGGCCGTTCAACCAGTTCGGGTACTGAGAGCCCCACACCAATGCGTGGAACTTGAAGTGACCGCCATTGTTCTTAGCCCAGTTATAGCAGGCATCGCACCCCGACCAGTTATAACGACCGCGGGAGCCTTCGATAGAAGCCCACTTACATTCGTTTTCTGCGGTAATCTGGTTCCAGTACTTGCCGAAGTCGCTCTGGACCTGACCGCGAGTTGTAATGTTACCGACAAACTTAGCTGCACCATCAGCCAAGCCCGGACCGGCAACAGCACTAACTGCACCGCCCAAAAGCGCTGCAGATACAATACCTTTTATGAATTTTGATTTCATAGTCCACATCCTCATAGGGTTTAAAATCCCATACAACCATTTTAAACATATTTCCGTTTTTTTTGATTAGTTTTTGAACGCAACCAATTACCGTGGATAAAATGTCCATAACGGATTGTTTATAAAGCCGACCCCGAAAAAAACTTTAAGGCGGACACAGCGTCAAAAAAGGACCTCCGAGTGCTACCTCGAAGGCCTTTGGGTATTTAAGGCTCCTTTTCAGGAGTATGGATTAGGAACTCTTTTAGCGGGCGACGCGGACAGGCTTTACGGCACCATTCTTCACGGAACGGAGCAGGTAAACGCCCTGAACCTTGATTGCGCTGGAATTCTTGAGTGTTGTCACGGCTTCGTCCATGGTATAGGCGCTCAAGCGGCCGATGCGGACACCGTTCACGTCAAAGACGTAGTAGTCGCCCAATACCGGGGTTTCCATGTGGATGCTCGTTTGAATAGCGTCTGAGCCCGGACCCGGCGGATTTTCGTTGCCATTTTCGTTTCCACGGCCTCCCGGATTCGGCGCGTCCTTGCCGGCCACGAAGTTGAGGTAGTCAATATCGAAGAACTGGGTCGTCACCGCCATGCGGAGGATATGCTTGCCTGCCGGGAGCGTCACGTTAGCCTTGACATCCTGGAAAGTGTCCCAGCTTGAGCCCGTCACAGCAACCTCGCCCACGGACTTTCCATCGACAGAGAGGGTAAACGCGCCCGAGCCATCTGCGGCAACAGAAGCATACACAGTGTAGTCGCCGGCTTCCTTCACGTCAACAGAGTATTCAAACCAGTCGCCCGTATTGTTATAACCCATGATAACGCCAGTCGCCTTTTTGTAAAGGTCGGCATCCGGAGCATCAGCCTTGCGGTAATCGGAATCACCATGATTTTCGCTATCGCCATCGTTATAAGAGACGTTGCTCACGCCATCAGTTTCACCGACGCCAGTAATATCAAAGTCTTCGACTTCAATCTTGCCCGGGATTGGCAACGCAGAGCCCTTGAACGGCTTGCGCGGTACAGGTTCAGGCGGTACATACGGAGCGAAAAGGCCCGTGTTGTCCTTGCCATCCTTGAGGTGCTGCTTGAAGTAGTCCTTGAGCCATGTCATGGCCGGACGGTCCTGATTGTTCTTGATGATACCGGAGTTTCCGTTCGTCGTCCAGGTGGCACCGTAGATATAGCCCCAGAGCGTAATGCCTGCAACTTGCGGTGATTCCCAGAATGCAGAAATTTGTTCGGAATAGCGTTGTTTCTGCTGGTTGTCGTTATCCGTACCGATATCGTATTCGGTAATGAAAAGCGGCATCGGTTCACCCTTGGCATTCTTGACACTTGTCTGAATCTTGTTCAAGGCGCTCTTGAATTCGTTTGCGTTCATGTCGGTCAAGTCGTGGGCTTGCTGACCATAAGCATCAACCGGGGCTCCGTCCTTGACAATTTGGTTCACAAGTTGAATACCTTCATTTATTTGCCATCTGAAAGTATTATAGTCGTTATAAATGAGGATAGCTTTCGGCCAACGTTCACGGGCCATCTTGAAAGCAGTAGTAACGAACGCGTAATTGCCGCCGTTATCGCCACCGAGAGCCGGAATAATATTGTTGCCTTTTCCGTAGGGAGAATGATAGTTGTTGTTGCCGGTACGAATAGCTTCGTTCACCACGTCAATCATTTCGAGATCGGGGTAACGTTCTGCAACGGCATCGAACCAAGTCGTAATGGCCTTCCTGGTTTCGTCGGCGCTAAGTCCGTTCAGCCAATTCGGATACTGGCCGCCCCACACGAGAGCGTGGAACTTGAACTTGCCACCGTTCTTTTTTGCCCAGTTATAGCAAGCATCGCAACCGCTCCAATTGAAACGACCGCGGGAACCTTCAATAGACCCCCACTTGCATTCGTTTTCTGCGGTAATCTGGTTCCAATAAGTGCCAAAGTCACTCCGAACCTGGCCACGAGTCGTAATATTGCCGAGGAATTTGGCTCCGCCATCGGCTAAGCCAGGCCCTGCAAAGGCGCTTACTGCACCACCAAAAAGTGCAGCGGATACAAAACCCCTAATGATTTTTTTCATCATTACTCTCATCCCAACGAGTTAAACTTCCCATACACCATTTTGAACATATTCTCTTCTTTTCAGAAAAAGTATCAGATAACTCAATCTTTCCTTGATAAAAAATCCATAAAGGAAAATTTACGTTCAAACAACGCTGATACAATCTGTAGAACAAATGACAGAGAGACATCAAAAAAGAACCTTCGAGTGTTACCTCGAAGGCCTTTAGGTATTTTAAGGCTCCCTTTTCAGGAGTTATGGATTAGGATATCTTTTAGCGGGCTATACGGACGGACTTTACGGTCCCTTTTTTCACGGAACGCAACAGATAAATGCCCTGAACCTTAATGGCACTCGTATGCTTGAGCATGTTCACGGCCTCATCCACAGAGTAGGCGCTCATGCGACCGAGGCGAACACCGTTGATGTCGAAGACATCGTAATCAGCGAGTTCAGGAGTTGCCATGTGAATGTTCGAGCGGATTGCATCCGTGTCGCTACCTTTCTCAATCGGTTCGGGGTCCTTTGCGTCCTTGCCCTTGACGAACGTGAAGTAATCCACATCGAACCAGGCGCCAGTCACGTCCATGCGGAGGATGTGCTTACCTGCCGGGAGGGTCACGTTGGCGTTGACTTTGTTGTAGTCATCGTAGTTTTCTTCGCCTTCCTTGGCAGCAGGAACCGCAACGGCGTCGGTAAGAGCCTTGCCATCGAGAGAGAGCTGGAAGCTGGAGGTGGAACCTGCGGCAGCCACGGCGGCAAACATCGTGTAGTCGCCCGCTTCCTTCACGTTCACGGTCCATTCAAGCCAATCGCCTTCGCTGTTGTAGCCTACGACTACGCCGGTTGCCTTCTTGTACAGGTCAACGCCGGTGTCCTTGCGGTAGTCACTGTCGCCGTGGTTTTCGGAGTCGTCGCCATAAGACTGGTTACTCGTGCCGTCGTCGTTGACGCCCTTGCCTGGGATATCGAAATCTTCGGCTTCGACCTTGCCCGGAATATCAATCGGTTGCCCCTTGAACGGAAGCTGCGGTTCGGGTTCCACCGGAGTGAAGGTCACATCGTTTTTGCCCTTGTCGAGGTTTTTAGCAAAGTAATCTTCGAGCCAGGTCATTGCGGCACGCTTTCTGCCGTCCTTTTCGATAATACCGGTATTAGCAGCCCAGGTGGAACCGTTGATGTAGCCCCAAATGGTGATACCTGCAACCCAGGGAGTTTCCCACATGAACGGAATCTGGTTTGCGTAATCATTCTTTTGTCTGTTGTCATCGGCTTCGCCGATATCGTATTCCGAAACCAGAAGCGGAAGGCCCGTCTCGTTGTGGATGCGGGTCATCTTGCTTTCGAAATCGTTCTTGCTCATGCCCTTGCAATCGTGAGCCTGTTGGCCGTAAGCATCCACCGGTGCACCATTCTTGACGATGGTCTGCACAAGTTCGATACCTTCGTTCATCTGCCAGGAGAGCGTGTTGTAGTCGTTATAGATAAGCACTGCTTTCGGCCAACGTTCGCGGGCCATCTTGAAGGCAGTCGTAATAAAGTCGTACTGGTGCTTGCCATTGACAACGCGGTCGCCACCGAGAGCTTCGATAATGTAGGAGCCACCGCATTCGGTATCGTCGGTACTGCGGCCTTCGGCACCGGCCGCAGGCTTGCCGTAACCGGAGTGGTAGTTGTCTCCGGCCCAAATAGCCTCGTTCACCACGTCAATGTATTCGAGGTCAGGGAACTTGGCCGCAACGGCATCGAACCATTCGGTAATGTACTTCTTGGTGAGTTCTACGGTAATGCCCGGGTTCTTCTTTTTACAGAGGAAGTTCGGGTACTGGGAACCCCAAACGAGAGCGTGGAACTTGAAATGGCGTTCACCCGGTTTTTCCTTGGCCCACTTGTAGGCGCTTTCGCACTTGTCGAAGTTGTCCCAGGCGAACTTGCTTGTACCGCTGTTGCCGTTGGAAAGGGAATGGATAGAGCCCCACTTACAGCCGTTTTCGGGAGTAATCTGGTTCCAGTACTGGGCAAAGTCGCTACGGATCTGGCCACCTGTAGTAATATTGCCCAAAAATTTTGCACCGCCATCAGCGAGGGCGGCATTAGCTACAGAAACAAAACCAGCAATTGCAACAATTGCTAAAGAAAGCTTTTTCATAAACCTAATCCTCATACACGGTTAATACCCATAACCATTCTAAACATATCCTCTTTTTGCGAATATGCTTAAAAAAAACAAATACATATTATTGATAAAAAGTCCATAATGGAATATTCGCAAAAAGAAATGCCCATCCCGGACTTGTTCCGGGACGGACATGACAGACACAGCCGTGATGGCTATAGAGCGTTATTTGATGCGGTGACCGGTGAGGTCAAAACGGAGGCCGTTTTTCTCGACAAAGAGTTTGTTGTCTTTGACACGCAGGCGTGCCGCAGCGGGCGCCGTAGTGGGCATAACGCGAGTCGCATGGAGCCCAGTGGTCTGTTCGCACTTGTCGCCTTCGCAGAATTCGAGCCAGTCGATGTTCACGTAGTTCCCGACAATGAGCATTTTAAGCACATGTTCGCCAGCGGAAAGCTCGCCCACCTTAGCCTGGACAGCACTGTAACTCGACCAGTCCTCGCCCTGTGTGGCGATAATGGTATCGGAAACAGCCTTGTCGTCAATGAATAACTGCACACCGGCATTCTCCGAGGCGGTCGCCATTTGCACTTCGACAGAATAGGTCGCAGCCTTTGCCACATTGACCGTGTATTCGAGCCATTCGCCAGCATTCGTGTGGCCAACAGCATGGCCTTTGGACGCATCGGCGGAATCGAGCACGACGATATCCACGGCATCCTTGCGGTAGAAGCCACCTTCGTTATCGGAACTTTTGTCGTAGAACGAGACGCGGTTGCCACCGATGTCATAATTTTCAGCTTCGATTTTTCCGGGGATAGTTGCAGCCTTGCCTGCAATCGCTTTTCCGTCCGCATCAAAGCCGCCAAACGGATCTTGTTTAGGAGGGTTCGTTTCGACCGTATCCGACCACGAAAGCTGCATGCGATCGACGCCAGACTGGTTCACGATTACGAGCTTGGTGTTTGTACCTTCGCCATCGCGCTTTGTCATGCTGTACCAGTCACCATCGCGCAGCCCCGGCCAGTAGAAACTACCCATCTGCCAATCACGCAATTGCTCCGACATGCCGCGAATATAAGCCGTGAAATAGTTGTTAGGCGGCTTATTGTAATCCATGTAGTCGTAATGCACGCCGTTCTTTTCGCCGGGACTCATTGCGCCGCCCCATTCCGTGCAAACAGTACGTTCGATATATTTGCCCACCTTGCCAGCGAAACTTCCCTTCCAGCCTTGTTCGGTAGTAATGCTCATGTTCCAGAACGTGTATTCGTGAACAGCAAAGAGGCAGCCCTCGAAACGCGAATCATCGGCAATGTCCGGAACGTTCCATGCAAGACCCGAGCCATCAAGGAGAATATGGTCGCGTGGAACATCCGGGAATCTCTTGAGCCAATCTGCATATAGATTACGCAGTTCGGTCTTGTTGTACATGTGCGGTTCGTTGAAAATCTCGAAATAGGCGTTCGGGTGGTCGCTGTATTTCTTGACGAGCGTTTCCCACATTTTCCACCAGTCGTTCATGTTCTTGGGTCCCGCAGGCTGGGCGGGGCCCCAGTAGCACAGAACCACGCGACCGTGTTCGAGAGCCGCGTCGATAATGCCGGAATAAGAATTCAAGAATGTGAGGACAGTAGGTTCGTTCACAGGCAGACGAACACTGTTTATGCCAAGCACTTCCTGGAATTGCGACATGATGCGGTCAGCAGTGGCATGCGCCGACTCGTAAGTGTCCGAAAGACTCATGCCCGAAAGCACAAGAACACCCGAGACGAAGTTATCGCGTTTGTCTGCCCAGTTCACGCCGCGGAACTGATTTGTAATTGCAAATAAATTTGCAGAGAGAATGAATACTAAAATGAGAACTCGAAAATTAATCATAGCCTCGCTCCTTTTTTAACCCTGATATAAAGATATTATCGAGTTCACAAAAAAAACGTGCAGTAATTAAAGTTGTTTTGTCAATTTATCAATAGGAAAAAAGCCCAGGACTACGAGAGTCTTGGGCTTAGAGTGAGAGGAGGAAATTTTTAAGTAATTAGAGCCGTGTAAGCCGATCCCGGCACAAGGCCGGGATGACATGTGAGAGACATCCGGGAGACACGCGCGGTTAGCGGACGGAGAGTTTCAGCGTCTTTTGCTGGGAGCCGCTCTTGACGATGGCAAAGTACATGCCCGGTGCAAGCGGTACCGACCTGCCGAATTCAGCGAGACCTTCGCCATGACCGCGTTGCGAGCCGATGAACTTGCCGTCAGCGCTAACGAGGTGAACCACAAACTCCTTAGTTGCAGGAGCGGTCACCATCAGCGCAATAGACGCATTCGAATACGGGATGCGGCTTACGGAGAGCGAGCCCATGCGAATTTCGGGTATTGCAATGGTCATAGCATCTGATGCTAGACTGAACCAATCAACGTTCGCAAGATACGTGTCTTCGCCGGAATACGTGAACGTGAGCTTTTGCTTACCCGCCGGGAGCGTCACCTTCGCCGTAGCTTCGTACCAGTCGTTCCAGCCTTTGGACTTTGCGGGATCGACGCTGAGCGTTCCGAGAATCTTGCCTGCGGAATCGGTAACAGTGATAACACTTTCCTTTTCGGAACCCGTTGCAACGCGGCCCGTCAAGACATAGGCTCCCGCCGTCGAAATGTTCACGTAATACTGAGTCCAGTCGCCGTCATTAATCCAGCCGATGTTCGGAGTGCCAAGAGAATCTTCTTCAATCTGCACACCATCCATAGCCACATAGTTTTCGGCCTCAATCTTGCCCGGCATTTCGAGCGGTTCAAACGGAGCATTCGTCACTTTCAAATTGCCATCGAATTCATAGGTCTTGCCCGCCACCGTTGCGGTAGAGAACTTGTTCGTACCCGAGGTGACATTTAGCGTGCTGCCTACGAGGGACTTGATGGCAACGTAAGTGAGCTTGCCGCCCTTCCAAGCCATCGAATCGATTTCGAAACCGCCACGGGCGCGGATGCCCTTGACAGAGCCGTCCTTCCACTGCGAAGGGAGAGCCGGCAGCAGGTTGATCCTGTTGTTATGGCTCTGCATGAGCATTTCGTTCACGCCGGAAACAGCACCGAAGTTTCCGTCAATCTGGAACGGCGGATGCGCATCGAACAAATTATTATAAGTCTTGCTCGGCGTGAGAAGCATACGAATCATTCTGTAAGCGTGGTCGCCATCGTGCATACGAGCCCAGAAATTGATTTTCCAAGCCAAAGACCAACCGGTCGCATCGTCGCCGCGCTGCTGCAGCGTAACGCCAGCACCCTTGATCAAGTCCGGAGTTTCTTCCGGGGTAATTTGAGCGCTCGGGAAAAGGCCATACAAATGCGAAATGTGACGGTTCTTGTTGTTCGGATCGTCCCAGTCCTGGAGCCATTCGGTAATTTGTCCATACTTGCCGGTCTTTGTTGGCGGAAGGCGCTTGACAGTCGCTTCCATCTTGGCGCGAACATCTTCATCGACGCCGAGAATCTTGGACGCTTCAATCGTGTAATTCAGCACATCGCGGATAATCTGGTTATCCATCGTCGGGCCAAAGCAAACGTTAATTCCACCGTGATCGTTTTCCGGAGAATCGCTCGGAGCGGTCACCAAATACTTGTTCCCCGTAGTCGGTTCTTCCACAAGGCTATTCACAAAGAAAAGCGCAGCCCCCTTCATCGTCGGATAAACATCCTTGAGGTATTCCTTGTCCGTCGGGTTGTAGAGGAAATGTTCCCAAAGATGCGTGCTGAGCCAGCCAGCGCCAGACGGCCAAAGGCCCCAGGCTCCGTCAATCGGAGCAGAACGGTTCCAAAGGTCAGTATTGTGATGTTCCACCCAGCCTTCGTTTACGCCCCAGTGCACCTTGGCGGTCTTTTCGCCCTGCGGCACCATGGATTTGATTTTGTCAATGAGCGGCCATACGCATTCTTCGAGGTTGCCGGATTCTGCCGGCCAGTAGTTCATTTCAAGGTTGATGTTGGTGGTATATTTGCTGCCCCAAATCGGGTTCGTGTCCTTGTTCCAAATGCCCTGCAAGTTGGCAGGCTGGCCACCCTTACGAGAACTTGCGATGAGCAAATAACGGCCATACTGGTAATGGAGTTCCACGAGAGAGGGGTCGTTTGTGGAATTGAAGTTTTTCACGCGGGTGGATGTGATGTCGCCAGCGCTCTTGTCCGCCGGGCCCAAGTCCAACTTGACGCGGTTAAAAATCGTCTGGTAATCCTTCAAGTGGTCTTTCAAGATATCTTCATAGGACTTTTTCGCGACTTTAGCCATGATGCCCTCGGCAATGGCACCCGGATCACCGCTCACGTCATTATACGATTTGAAGTTCGTCGCTGTCGTGAGGATAAGTGTTGCGCTGTTCGCACCCTGCACGTTGATATTCCCGTTCGAAACAGAAACCGTGCCGCCATCGGCAATCACGTTCAAGCGATTCTGGAACTTGATGGAGTTGACGGTCACATCGTAAATGAGCGTATTGCCGCTAGAAGTCATGCGGTTCGTGCGGTGCGGAGTCGTCATCGTCGCGCCAAAGCTTACCGAACCGCTCTTGTCAGCAGACAAATGAACGACAATCACATGGTCAGGATAGCTTGCGAAATATTCACGGGTATGTTTGACACCGCTATGTGTATAAGTTGTCTTTGCAATAGCGGTTTTGAGGTCGAGTTCACGGCGATAATTCGTCGCCCCGTTATGGGACGTTGTAATCACGAGATCGCCAACCGGTTGGAAACTTGCAGGACCAGGACCAATCATGTACTGATTGACGATAGATTCTGCGGTTCTGTAATCACCACGGAACATGGCGTCACGGGCATCTTTCAGATGATTTGCAGCGCCCTGCTTGTTGTTGTCGCCTGGGCCTCCCGACCAAACGGTACTTTCGTTTAGACCGATGTAATCCTTAGTGACGCCACCATAGATAAGTCCACCCATGTAACCGTTACCAATCGGGAGCGCGTTCGTAAATTCGGTACCGGCGTCGCCATTGTACCATAACGTAAGCGGATTATCTGTTGTTGCTAGCGCACTCGAAAAACCGATGGCACACACCACCGCTGCAGAGCTAAAAATGCGACCTGCAACAGATTTTTTTGTTCTAAACATAGTATTCTCCTCATTAACCCAAAACAACACCACAAAAATTCACTAGATCCTTCGACTTCGCTCAGGATGACAAACGAAGCTGAGCTTGGTTGAGGATGACGTGTGTTTTCTTCCTTATAAAAAATACCCCTCGGAGAGGGGTTTTCATATAGTTAAAACATTCTTCTCATTGATTTTTTATCAATAGAGAAAAGGTCTCGCCGCCCAAGGTGCATTTTAAATGCAAAAAGTACGTCATGCGGGCGGGGCCCCAGCTCAGAGTTGACGCCTACGGCGTCAGCGGCTTCACTCGGTCATGAACGCCTGCTAGCAGTCGTTCGCGACTCTCGTTTTGCACGCTACTGCGAAGAAAATACCTTGGCCGACGCTTCCATTCTCTCGACGTTTTATTATCATCATTAAATTATTTAATAGTCTTTCTCGCTTACACCAACATATAAATCAACTTATCATTTTTCATACAAATAAAAAAGTCATCGCGGGGTGCGTTGTGGAGCACCTCGCGATGACAATTCTTCATTCCAATATTTTACTTCTTCACGGTGATGCGGAAGGCTTGACCGCCATTCTTTGCCTTGACCACATACACGCCGGAGTTCTTGACGATTCCTGCGGTCATCGCGTGGAGATCTTCAACACCGCGAGTCGTGAACGCGCCAACCTTCTTGCCCTGTGCATCAAAGACATTGTAGTTCTTTTCG
Organism: Fibrobacter sp.; assembly: GCA_017520105.1. The sequence continues at coordinate 258 of JAFWRL010000017.1, read as the reverse complement.
GCACCGGAAATCAGCTCAATCTTGCCCGGAATCGCGGTCGGATTTTCCGTATTGATAATCGTATCCGTGACATCCTTCTTCGGCTGATTTTCGTAAATCTTGTTGATTTCGTCACGGCCATACTTTGCAGGCGGGAGATCCTTGTTCCAGCCGAAGTTCTTGAAGCCGAGGAGAGAATATTCGGTCGGGTCGTTCAGCTGCTTACGAACCGGAGCGATACGGAACGTGTGAGAATATTCCTTGTTGGCGTTCAAGCGG
>JAFWRL010000103.1 GCA_017520105.1 Fibrobacter sp. | reverse complement strand
TTGCATTTCAACGGCCTCCAGTTCGGTCGGGAGCGGGTTCTTGTCGTCTTGCTTTGCACCGAGCTGTTTTAGTTTGTAGCAGGTCGTGAGTACGCTTTGGCCTTTGTCTGCAAATTTCGCCATTCCCTTTTTGTAGGCTTCTTGAGCTTTGTCGAGCGAATCACCGACAGCGTTCATCTGCTTTACGAACATGCCCACGCGGCTCAGCAATTCGTTCGCGAGTTCAAAGACGCGTTGTTGATTTTGTGCCTGCTGCACTTGGCGCCATGTCAGTTTGACGATACGGAGTGCGGCGTAAAGCGTCTGCTCGTCGGCAATATAGACGCATTTTTCCATGGCATTTCGCCAGAGCGCCGGTTCTTCGGAAAGCGCAGTCCATAGCGCTGCGGAACGCGGCACGAACATGATGACGAAATCGACGGTTTCGCGAGGCGCTTTCACGTATGACGTATATTTTTTCTTGGAGAGTTCATCGACATGTTTTTTGAGGCTGTCGATGTGATTCTTCAAAAGAATTTTACGTTGTTCAACATCATCGCATGCAACGTAATCCATAAAGGCCGTCATGGAAACTTTCGAATCGACGATGACGTCCTTTTTAAGGTCGAGGTGTACAATGACATCGGGCCGCATGATTTTGCCAGTTTCTTCGGAGTGCAGCACGTTGCCGCCAGCATCGCGGAGTGTTGCCTGCGTTTCGAAATGAATTCCTTCCTGGAGGCCAAGCGATTCCAGCAGTTCCTCGAGAACGCATTCGCCCCAGTCGCCTTGCAGTTTGCTATCGTGCTTGAAGGCTCGAACGAGATCATCGGCGGCGCTTTTTGTCGCGGCATTCGATTCGATGGACTGTTTCAGCACTTCCTTGAGCGAAGTGTTCGCGGCGGTCTGCTGCAAGGTCGTGTCGTTCATGGTCTTTTCCATCTTGGCGATGGTTTCCTTGAGCGGGTTCACGAGTTGTTCCATGGTCGCGTTGCCTGTTTTCGAAAGTTCCTCGCCACGTTGCTTGAGCATTTTCTCGGTTGCGATTTGCGCCTCGGCCACGAGCCGTTTCGAGATATCGTCAAAGCGGGCTTTCTGTTCTGCAAGAGACACCTGGTGAACCCGTTCCATTTCTCGCTTCATCGCAGTTTCCGCTTCCAGCTTGCTTTGCAACACGGCCACTTGTTTTTCAAGTTCCACGCTCATCTCCCGCGCTTTGGATTCCTTGCGCGCACCCAGGACGCGGGCCACCAGGAACCCGATCACGAGTCCCGTCACGGCACATACAACAGCGGTCGCAATAGTCATATTCAGTTCTCCTTTTCTAAAACTCTACTTCGCCATTCAACGTTTACAACATATCCTAATCTATTTATCGTTTCTAAAAATACGTTTGTCAAATTTTAAAAAATTCATGGATTCCAAATATTTTTCTAAATTTGGGCGCATGGCAGAAAAAAAGAAAATTCTCGTTATGGTCGCAAGTCCCAAAAGGGAACGCAGTGGAACCCTTATCCCGACAAAGGCTTTTGTCGAAGGGCTTGAACAGGGCGGCGATTACGAGAGCGAGTACATATTCATCGACAAGATGAACATCAAGCCCTGCCGTGGCTGCCTCAGTTGCTGGGGCCGAGAAGACGGCAGCTGCTTCATAAAGGACGACGACGTTCCGATGATTCGTGAAAAGCTCACGAATGCGGACATTGTCATCTGGAGTTTTCCGCTATTCCTCTTCAGCATTCCTGGACAAATGAAAGTCCTGATGGACCGCATTGTGGGCATGGTCCACCCCTACATGGGACAAAAGCTGAAGGATGGCGCCAATGCCATGAATTCGCACCTGCACGGATTACAGTTCCAAAAGGAAGGCCAAAAGATTATCTTGCTTTCGAGCTGCGCCTGGATGGATCTCGACGTCGTGTATGAACCCATCCGCAAGCAGTTCGACATCATTCTCGGGCACGAAGGCTACACGCTTATCGCCTGTCCGCAGATGCGTGCGCTCGACCACCGTGGCGGTCCACGCCGCTTGAACATGCTCCGCGAAAAATACCGCAAGGGCGGCGAAGAACTCGCCAAGACGGGCAAACTAACGCAAGAAGCGATTGACCTGATGCAGAAGCCGATCTTTAGCGACGAAGCCTACGAGACGCTCGTCGTGGAATTCGTGACGCACATGTTCGACCGCGACGACAATTTTTAAGCAAGCGCCTTCTAAACTAAAATTTTTTGATTTTCTAACTGCGTTTTTGGCCAAACCAGTACATAAAATAGAACCGGAAACGTAGTTCATGGATATCGACTTTTCTGTACTTTTTCGTTTCTTTATAGAAACCCAATAGTTCGTATCCCCCCCTGAAACCGAACTCAAAGCAGCGTATCTTAAAGCCGATGCCAAGCACGGCGTCTAGCCACAAATCATTACCATACTCGGGCTCGCCAGAAAAAACTTTTTCGTCTTCTATTTCGACTTTTTCTTCGAACCACGGGAACCGAATTGCAGGGCCCAAATTCACAAAGAAGTTTTCTGACAAAAACATATTCCAGAAAAGCGCGATTTCAAAACTAGATGACGACACCGAGTCTTTGACTTCACGATGGACATACTGATACTTAGAACCGATACCAAACATTCCATCGAAACCAAGCTCAGCACGCAAGGCCATATTATCTGTAATCGGGAACGCCATTTCGAACATGATGCTGAGCCCTGTCGTCTTTTCCGCATCATAATACTCTTCAGCACCCTTTAAATACGACGGGCCTATTCCAAGCATAACGCCCATGCTGAACTTGGTGAAAGTATCGTCCCATCCCTTACTTTGGGCAGGCGCATTCCCGGTATCCTCGACAGCAAATGCAGAAACCGCTAGCAACATCGCCAAGACAATAGCAGTAAACTTACTTTGCATAATTCACCACCATAATACGTAACGGTTTTTTGTTTGCTCCGCCATTCAAAACTAACGAATCATAAACTCGGTATGAATTTTGGTCTGCAAAAATCAAACGCAGGAAAGGCACCGTAGTGGTATCTGGCGGATACTGCACATAATGAGGCGCAGGCTTTAGCGGTTCGAAATTGACATCAAGCGGTTTGAACGAAACGGAACCGGAATCAGCAACCCAGTAATAGTAGGTATAAGTAGAATCCTTGTATGTTTCTGAATCAAATCCCTTAACGTCCAGCGACTTGATTGAACTTGCATCATTATTCTCAAGCACTTTGCCAAAATCGACTTCCAGCGTTGCCTTGTTGCCTACTTTATCTTGAACCGTAAACTTGAGCAGGCCGTTTTTATTTGCAAACAAAGTGTCTCTTATCGAAATAACCGTATCACGCTCAACCCATTCGTCACCATCGTAATACCCCGACAGCTTATATTCCGTAGGCGCGATCGCCGCACGCAACTCCATGGCCGAGGGCACATAGGTATTTCCCTTCATATACGGGATATCGCCCTGCTTATACGAAAGCAAGGGCTTCGCCTCGCCGGAATTTTCATCTTTCACCTGAATTGAAAGAATTGAGGCATCTTTAAACGCCGGAATATATATAGTCCAGGAGGTTCCACTGGGATTATCATCAGTGCGTACTTCTTCGTTCCTAAAATCACTGAATATGGCGCCACACTTCTTTTCTTTGCCATTCACGCTACACACAGGTTTAAACACGAGGCCACACAAATCCGTGAGTAAAACTTCGTCCGTCTTTTCAACAAGCACATAATAAGTACCACCTCCTGAATCGCCACACGAAGCCAGGAGCACAGCAACAAGTAACAACAATACATTGTATTTCATCTTAACAACAATATAAACAAAAAGAATTTAAAAATACAATAAAAAAGAAAAGCCCCGGCAGACGCCAGGGTTTGTGAGCCTCAAGCGATTCGTATTAACGAATCGTGGAGGCGAGAGTGAGGCGATATCACATTCTTGCTATTGCAATAGAGCCGAACGGTCTGTAATAAAAGGAAAACCCTGGCGAAAGCCAGGGTTTTCCATAAAAGCAAATTCGCAGATTAGCGCTTGCTGAACTGGAAGTGCTTACGAGCCTTCTTGCGGCCGAACTTCTTACGTTCAACGGCACGGGCGTCGCGAGTCATGAGGCCTTCCTTCTTGAGGGCCGGCTTCACTTCGGCGTCGTTAGCAACCAATGCGCGGGAGATGCCGAGACGGACTGCGCCCATCTGGCCGGCGATGCCACCGCCACGAGCGGTAACTTCGACATCCCATTCTTCAGCGTTGCCGAGGATGGCGAACGGAAGATTTGCAATCATGTCTTGCACTTCAGAATGGAAGTATTCCTTGAAATCACGACCATTGATAGTGCGCTTGCCGGAACCCGGCTTCAGAATCACAGCGGCGATGGCGTTCTTGCGACGACCAGTGCCGCGGTAAATCTTCTTATTCTTTGCTGTAGCCATAGTTTTCTCCGTTCTAAATTAAAGTTCTACGACTTCGGGTTTCTGGGCAGCGAACGGATGTTCGGCACCTGCAAAAATCTTGAGTTTCTTGATCATCTTGTGGCCAAGAGCGCTGTGCGGGAGCATGCCCCA
>JAFWRL010000102.1 GCA_017520105.1 Fibrobacter sp. | reverse complement strand
CTATGCCGACGGCTGCATCACGGACCCGATTCCGTTTGACAGGGCGTTCGATAGGGGCTGTGACAAGGTCGTTGTCGTGTCTACGCATTACCCCGGCGAAATCGTTACGGACTTCCGCAAGTACCGCGTAATCCTGAATCCGATGTTCAAGCGCAAGTATCCCGACTTTTTCCGCGCGCTCATGCTGCGCTACAAGCGCTACGAGAAGATGTTCTCGAACATGGAAAAGCTTGAAAAGCAGGGCAAGCTCCTGATTTTCAGGCCCGAGAAAGACCTTTGCGACTTGTTCGAGACGGAGCGAGAAAATCTTGACGCATCGTACGAGATGGGTTACGAATATGCCCAGCGTCGCATGGACGAACTCAAAAACTTTATGGAACTCTAGTTCCGTTCCGCCGAAATCTTGACCAGGAGGACCGTTTGTCGGCCCTCCTTTTTAGCTAGATTTGTAAAATTTTGCAAACAAATGGGTGCTAAAAACGAAAACTTACAAAATTGTATGTTTTTTAATGGTGTCTACTCGTTTTCTAGCGAAAAAAACGAATTTCATTTAATTTTAAAAAAATAACTTACAAAAATGTAAGAAATTGAAGATTTTTGCCACTATTTTTCATTTTTTGTCGCGGGTTTGCTATCTTTAGACCCGTTAAAAACATTAACAATCAAAACTCTCAACGGAGATACATAAAATGGCAATCAAGAATGCTTACCTTCAGAAAGTCTATGACAAGGTCGTCGCCCGTGATCCGGACCAGGCCCTCTTCCATCAGGCTGTCCGTGAATTCCTCGAATCCCTCGACCCCGTCCTCGAACAGGACAAGTCCTGGGAAACCAACGGCGTTATCGACCGCCTCGTCGAACCGGAACGCGTGATTACCTTCCGCGTGCCTTGGCTCGATGACAAGGGTAACGTTCAGGTGAACCGTGGCTACCGCGTGCAGTTCAACTCCGCTATCGGTCCTTACAAGGGCGGTATCCGTCTCCGTAATGAAGTGACGCTTTCCATGCTCAAGTTCCTCGGCTTCGAACAGATCTTCAAGAACAGCTTGACCACGCTCCCCATGGGCGGCGGCAAGGGCGGTTCCGACTTCGATCCTAAGGGCAAGAGCGACAACGAAGTGATGCGCTTCTGCCAGTCCTTCATGACTGAACTCTGCAAGCACGTCGGTGCCGACACGGACGTTCCGGCTGGTGACCAGGGTACTGGCGCTCGCGAAATCGGTTACATGTTCGGTCAGTACAAGCGCATCCGCAACGAATTTGTGGGCGTTCTCACCGGTAAGGGCCTCTCCTACGGTGGTTCTCTCGCTCGTACCGAAGCTACCGGTTACGGCCTCTGCTACTTCACTCGCGAAATGCTCAAGGACCTCGCTAACGACTCCTTCCAGGGCAAGACCGTCGTGATTTCCGGTTCCGGTAACGTTGCCCAGTTTGCTTGCCAGAAGGCTACTCAGCTCGGTGGCAAGGTCGTGACCATGTCCGACTCCAACGGCTACATCTACGACCCGAACGGCATCAACCTCGACATCGTTCTCGACCTCAAGAACGTGAAGCGCGCCCGCATTAGCGAATACGCCAAGCTCGTTCCGGGTTCTGAATACCACGAAGGTTCTAAGGGTGTTTGGACGGTCAAGTGCGACATCGCTCTCCCGTGCGCAACCCAGAACGAACTCGACCTCGAAGGTGCCAAGGCCCTTATCGCTAACGGCGTGAAGGCCGTTGCCGAAGGTGCAAACATGCCTTCTACTCCGGAAGCTATCGAAGCCTTCCAGAAGGCCGGCGTCCTCTTTGGACCTGCCAAGGCTACAAACGCTGGTGGCGTTGCTACCTCCGGTCTCGAAATGTCTCAGAACTCCGAACGTCTCTCTTGGACCTTCGAAGAAGTGGACAAGAAGCTCGAAGGCATCATGAAGAGCATCTACGCCGCTGCTTCCTCTGCCGCTGTCAAGTACGGCCAGAAGGGCAACCTGGTGATGGGTGCAAACATCGCCGGCTTCCTCAAGGTTGCCGATGCCATGAAGTGGCAGGGTGCTGTTTAATTGCTCGGGCTTACTTAACGTAAGTCCTCGCTTTTAGACTAGGGAAGGCTTCGCCCTCCCTAAGACCTACCTTTTCCAAATGCTAAATGCATGGGACTTTAAAGGACGACTGGTAAATGCCAGCCGTTCTTTTTTGTGGCTCACGGATTGCACGGACTTGCTTAACGCAAGGCATCGCTTTTTACTAGGGAAGGCTTCGCCCTCCGAAATATACGACCGAATCCGCTAGAATCTGGATGAAATGCGCAGGCTGACGGATTCTCTCGCGATCACGCCTCGTTGATACGAGGCGTTTTTCGCTCACAGACCCTCCTTTTCCAAATGCTAAATGCATGGAAATGCAAAAGCGACTGGTTAAAGCCAGCCGCTTTTTTTTTTGAGTTTGTTTAAGGTCTTGTCATCCTGAGCGAAGGGCGTAGCCCGAAGTCGAAGGATCTAAAAAGCATCCGTTTAAAAGTCGAAGGCCGTTCTTTCGTCTAATGATACAGGTGGTTTCTTGTTTTTTACATTATTTTTTTGTATGTTTTGAACAAATGTTTTCATGTAGGGGGAAATATGCGTTTTCTTCATATTTGTGCGGTGCTTGTTTTAATGCATGCGAGTGCTTTTGCTGCTGATGTTTGGTCTGGCAAGGTAGCGAAGGAGTTTGCTTCTGGAACGGGAAGTTCTGAGAATCCTTTTATCATAAAAAACGCCGAGCAGTTTGCGTTGATGGCCGAAAAGTATTCGGAATCGCTTTACTACCGGCTTGATGATGATATTGTGTTGAACTCCGGCGTCGCTAAGGACTGGGCCAAGTCGGCTCCTAAGAATATTTGGAAAGTCTATGGTGATTCCGCGAAACCTTCTGTTGTGCATTTGGACGGAGCCGGACATTCGGTCAGTGGGCTCTACATCAATAGCGACAAAAATTTTCAGGGGTTGTTTGGCGTTTGGCAAGGTACGGTAAAAAATCTCAGCATTAAGAATGCTTATGTAAAAGGCCGTAATTCCGTGGGAGCTCTTGCTGGTGCTTTTCTTGGGGAGGGAGTTTCTGTAGATTCTTATAACATTCAGAATGTCAACGCCGATGCTATTGTGGAGGGCGAAAATGTTGTTGGAGGCCTTGCTGG
>JAFWRL010000101.1 GCA_017520105.1 Fibrobacter sp. | reverse complement strand
GGTGAAAATCTTTTTGTTCTTGAAAGATATGGTGCAGACAATATCGTGCTGATTGACCAAAAGAATCAAAAGATTAAATGGCAGAAGTCTTTTGAAACGAACGACAATCCGAGTGATGTCGTGAAGGCTAATGATACCGAAGTTTGGGTTGGCTTGGAAGGTCCGAACAAGATTGTGAAGGTTGCTGTTGCGGACGGCAAGGTGACCAAGACCATTAAGACGGATGACTTCGCAAAGGCAGAAGGACAATTTGCGAACGTTGTCGATCTCGAAGTGAGCGGCGATACGTTGTTCGCTCTGTTCCGCCGTGCTGTGGCTGGCTGGCCGGCAGGCTATCCGGATCCGGGTCTTCTCGCTATGTACAAGCTCAATGACGGTTCTTTGCTCGATACGATTAGGCTTGCAAAGGTGAACCCGTCGGCAATGGCTTTTGCTAATGGCAAGCTCTATGTGGCTTCTGCTGGCCAGTACGAAGCTTCGGGTGCGACTCTTGCCGACGATGCTCGCGGTATCGAAGTTGTCGATTTTGCCAAAAAATCTTCTACGACGGTTGTAGATGGCACGAAACTCGGTGGCGGAATCTCCTCGTTTGCTGTTGATGCCAAGAACGGCATTGCTTATGCCGCCATTTACAAGAACTATGGCGATGTGCCGCTCGTTCAAGTGGACCTTTCTGCGAAGACGGTGAAGTCCATTTCTGGCGTGAGCGATGTTGAAGGTAGCCTTGCCTTTGATGCCGCAACTAGCACTCTTTACATTGGCGACCGTACCTATAGTAGCGAAGCGGTTTATGTATATAAGGCTGGTAAGGTGAGCAAGCTTGAAGCTGCTGATGGTGTCCTCCCACCGTACAGCATTACTATTTTAAAGTAGTTGTAATATTACTGGATCCCCTCACTCCGTTCGAGGATGACTATGTCGAGAATGGTGGGGGTGAATTTCTAGTTCGAGGCGGCTATTCCTAGCCGCCTTATTTTGTACAGCATCATGCGCGGACTCACGGAGAGGTCGCGGCCTGCGGCGCTCATGTTGCCGTCATGGCGGCGTAGCGCTTCGCTTAAAATCTCGCGTTCGTAACTATCCATCAGCGTTGCGAGCGGACTGTTGTTCTCGGGGAGTACGGAAGTGCCCGACGTGACATCGGTTTGCAGCGTTGGCGGCAAGTCGTAAGCGTTGATGCAGACGTCTGTCGTCGCGAGACAAGCGTGTTCTATGCAGTTTTCAAGTTCTCGCACGTTGCCTGGCCAATGGTAGCTCATCAGCATGTCGATAGCGGGGGAGCTTAACCGCAAAATTTTTTTGCCGTACTTGAAGTTCATCTTTTCGATGAAATGGTCTGCCAAAAGCAAAATGTCCGTCTTGCGTTGAGTCAGTTCCGGAAGCGAAATTTGGAAAATGTTCAAGCGGTAATAAAGGTCTTCGCGGAATTTTCCGTTCTGCATCATGGCTTCGATGTTTTTGCCGGTGCTGGCGATGAACCGCACGTTACTGCGCTGGACAATGTTGCTGCCGAGGCGCTTGAAACTTTGTTCTTGAATGAACTGCAAAAGTTTTATTTGCGCCGGGAGAGGCAAGTCTGCGATTTCATCCAAGAAAAGAGTCCCGCCGTTAGCTTGCTCCGCCTTGCCGATGTGCCTGTTGGTGGCTCCCGTGAACGCTCCGCGCTCAAAACCGAAAAGTTCGCTTTCGAATGAATTCGCTCCTTCGGTGAGGGCGTCGCAGTTCAATGCGACAAACGGGCCGCCTTTGCGTTCCGAGAGTTCATGGATGCTCCGCGCAACGTATTCCTTGCCGGTGCCCGCCTTTCCGCGGATAAGCACCGTTGCCGAAGTCGGGGCAATTTGACGCACGAGTTTGCTCACTTCGCGCATTTCTCTTGTGTTGCCGATGAGTTCGCCCGGGATGCCTTCGATGATGTTGCGGATTTTCTGGCATTCGATTTGATGCGCGGCCTCGACCGATTCAAAATTCTTTTTTAAAATCCCCTGAATGCTCTCTAAGAGTTCGCCACGCTTGCGAACCTTTTGGATTTTCTCGACAATGGCCGCGAAAGTCGTGTTTTCAAGAGCTTCGATATCCATTTGCATTTCGGGGAGTCTCTGTTGCTGCGTCGAGCCGTTTTATGCGACCCGACGCAGCTCTAGGAGAGATGAACG
>JAFWRL010000100.1 GCA_017520105.1 Fibrobacter sp. | reverse complement strand
CGTTTACTAACCACAGCCTACTAACCACTGGCGCGCTAGCACCCATCACCGTATTGATTTTGTACTTCTTGGTAGCAGATAAGACGTGAACATCGTGCAATTCCGTTTTCGCACAAACGCAATCCACAACAGCCTGGATTGCGGATTCATTCTCGGCAATGACGGTAAACCAAACGTTGTATTCGTGACTGCGAATGTAATTGTGCGTAATCGCAGGTTCGCCCATCACCACTACGGCAAACTTTTCCATCGGCGTTTCATCGTGCGATTCTGTCGAAAAATCTTGCGACGACGTCGGCACCTTCCCTGTGCACAAACGCGAAATAAAACCGAGATTCCTGGAATCATACACTCCACCGATACGGCGAATCACGCCAGAAGCGCGCATTTTCTCAACGGCATTGAAAATCGTCGTTTCGTCAGAACCGAACATTTCCGCAAGGACAGCGTAAGGGCGTTCCACCAGCGGGAAGCCGTCCTGTATAATCGCGAGAATTTTTTGATCTAATTCATTCATTATAAGTAACTGGATTCTTCGTCCCTGCGGTCCTCAGAATGACACTAGCGCAACGCAATCAGAATGACACACGATCCTCACTCATCAAAGGGAGCGCAGCGACCGACCTCACACCTCAAAGCCCAATTTCTTCATCCGTCAAATAGCAAGCCGGATCCTCGGCCCAGAAGTCGCCAGTCACCGCTTCGGCACGCGTGCGGAAGTTTCCATTGCACAAATTGAGGAACTTGCATTTCGGGCAACGCCCCTTCAAAAGCGGCTTGCGGTTCTTGAGTCCCGCCATAATCGGATTCGACAAGTCCGTCCAAATATCGCCAAAGCTACGTTCTCGAACATTCCCAAGCATAATGTACTGCGTAAACTGATCCGGATGCACATTGCCGACACTATCGATATTGCCGAACGCCATACCGCTGCGATTACCGCCGTTACGCTGAATCAGTTCCAAAACCTTTTCTGCAAGCACCGGGTCTTCTCGCTTCACGCGTTGGTACAAATAAACGGCATCAGCATGGTTATCGACGGTCAAGATTTCCTTGTTCACACCGCGCTTCTTAAAGTCAAGCGTGCGGTCTATAATCAAATCCATCGCCTTGCGACTCTCTTCATGGTTCAAGTCGTTTGCGACCATCGCAGAACCACGACCGCTATACACCAAGTGATAGAAGCACACGCGATCAATATTTTCCGCTTCGAGCAAATCGAAAATGGCATTCAAGTCCTGCACGTTATAACGCGTAATCGTGAAGCGCAGTCCCACCTTCTGTCCCGTCGCCACACAATTGCGGATACCGCGCAATGCGAGCTGGTACGCACCCGGTTTACCGCGGAACTTGTCGTGTGTCTCTTCGCAACCGTCTAAGCTGATGCCCACATAGCCAACGCCCATCGCCTTGAGCTTCTGTGCAACATCCGGCGTGATGCAGGTGCCGTTCGTCGAAATCGTCGGACGAATACCCTTGCTCGCCGCATAGTTCGCGAGTTCAAAAAAGTCCGGACGCAAAAGCGGCTCGCCACCGCTGAACAACAGCACCGGCACATTGAAATCCGCCAACTGGTCAATAAGCTTGATTCCCTCTTCGTGCGTAAGTTCGTTCTGATACTTAATCGCCTCGGAACGTGCATAGCAGTGGACGCACTTCAAATTACAAGTCTTCGTGCAGTTCCACACCACCACCGGGCCACGTCCTGCGCCCACACCGTTTGTCGCCTTGTGAGCGTGAGGTTCATAACGAAGAGAATCCCCAAAGTTCGGGGTATCCATCAAAAGCTTGGTAATACTAATCATGCGCCAAAGGTAGAAAATTT
>JAFWRL010000099.1 GCA_017520105.1 Fibrobacter sp. | reverse complement strand
GTCGGACAGGATAACGTATGAGTTGTCATTCCCGCCAGAGCCTGTGCTGAGCGCAGTCGAAGTAAGCGGGAATCTCCTATTCATTGAGGCTAGAGAAACTTTTAAGGTTAATAAATTCTAGTATCATTTTATAGAATTGTGATAAGTGGCCACAAATGATGTATAAACATTGTTTGTGGCTTTTTTATAGATAAAGCGCGAAGATTAATGTTTTTATAAAGGTTTAAAGGGCTTTAGCCCTTCCTAAGTAAACTTTTGTAAATGTAAAAATTTCTTAATTCAATTTGAGAAATCATCATGGCTTTTTTACCGACCCGAAAAATAATTTTTATAAGGAATAATCTATATTAGATTTGAATTTTCAATTAAAGGGGCCCCTGTAAAGGCCCTATTCTAAGAGGACTCAAATGATTGGATTGAAATCGATTGCTAGAACGGCCTTGGTGCTTTCGGCAACTGGCGCACTTTTTGGGTGCGGCGGCGCTTCATCGGAAGATGAGCTTGCTAGCGGTTCCTTGCCGCGTCAGGAGACGCTCTATTTGTCTGGGCAGCAGAATGATGCTCCTGGTACGTTCAACCCCCTTGCGGAAAGCTGGATGACGACATGGCCTGTGAGCGGTCGTTTCAACTTGATGTATGAACCGCTTCTCACGTACAACTCCTTGACGGGTGAGATTGAATCCCTCCTCGGTACGCTTGTGAGCAAGGACAACGACAGCATTGTTGTCGATTTGAACCCGGCTGCAAAGTGGAGCGATGGTGAAAGGGTCACTTCCAGGGACGTGAAGTTTATCTACACGATGGGCTCTATCAATACAAGCGAACAGATTTCTGCTATTCACGTTGATACGATTAAATCCGAACCGGCGGGTGAGGTGGAACGCATTGCTTTCCTCGTAAACAAGAAGCAGCGCAACAACCCGCTTTCTGTGATGGACTTGATGCAGGCTATCCGCATCGTCCCGGCTCACGTGTTCGAACCGCTTATCGAAAAGCTCGGCTCCAAGGACGAAGTCAAGAAGCTCCCGATGGACAAGGACCCGGTCGTTTCCGGTCCGTATGCTCTCCGCAGTGCCGACCCGAACAAGATTATTCTTGAACGCCGTGACGACTACTGGGGCAACGCCGCCCTCCACGAAGGCAAGCTCCCTGCTCCGAAGTACATCGTTCACCCGATTTACAAGAACAACGAACATAACACGATTGCAATGCGTAGCGGCAACCTCGACGCTTCCCAGAGCTACATCCCGCGTATCAACCGCAAGGCCGGTGCCGGCGTCCACACGTGGCTCGACAATCCGCCGTACTTCTTGCCGGGCGCAATGCCGATGCTCATCATCAACACGATGAAGGAACCGCTTAACGACAAGCGCTTCCGCCGTGCACTTGCAACCGCTATCGACTACATGGCTCTCCGCAAGTTCGCCGTGTCCGACTACACGGACCAGATCAAGCCGGGCCTCATCATGCCGACGGCTCTTGAAGGCAAGTATATCAATGACGAAGACCTCGCCAAGTATGGCGTCAAGCTCACCATCACCGACGAAAAGGAACGCGTCGAGACGGTGAAGCAGATGCTTTCCGAAGCGGGCTACAAGTCTGTCTGGAACAGCGACGGAACGCTCGACCACATGGAAAATGCCAAGGGCGAAAAGATTCCGACGATGTACATCACGAGCCCGAACGGCTGGACCGACTGGGAAGCCATGGTGACCATCGCTGTCGAAGGTATGCGCAAGGCCGGTATCGATATCCGTGAAGGTTTCGTGGATGGCGGTTCTTACTGGCCGGCCATGGGTCTCGGCAACTTCGACCTCATCATGCACAAGCCTGTCGCCGACGTGACTCCGTCTCTCCCGTGGAGCCGCTTCAACGAAATCATGGCTAGCCGCGACTGGCAGCCGCTTGGCGCTTGGGCTGGCACGAACATTGGCCGTTACAACCAACCGGGCACTCCGAACTTCCGTCCTGAAGTGGACAAGCTC
>JAFWRL010000016.1 GCA_017520105.1 Fibrobacter sp. | reverse complement strand
TTCTTTTGCACCCAGCGCAAGCGGAACCATTGTTCCAACTTCGTGTCCGGGAAAATGACCAAAGGACACTCAAAAGGATTTTTCCATTTTTCCGAAATTTTGTCTATCATCTCGTCGGCGAGATGTTCCAAGTTCAATGCGAATTTCAAATGCAACATACGGCTAAGCTCTCTAAAAAGACTTTTTTCAACAGAACAAACGACTTGACGAAGGTTCCTGTGGAAATATAAATTCTGCCCATGCCAAAACATGTCATTTGCTCTTTTTTCTTTCCATAAATCAAAAAAAGGCTAAGCGGTTTTCCGTTTAGCCTTCTATGTTCTATGGATGAAAGGAAATCTAACAGATGTTTCAATTACTTGAACACTGCGGTAATCGAGGTCACCTCGCCCGGATTCACCTTGCGGGTCGCATCCGTCACGCCGTCGCTCCAGCCCGTGAACGTTGCCCCGGAGCCGGCCCTTGCCGTAAGCGTCACCGGCACTCCCGTGTAGAACGTCAACCGCATCGACGATTGATCCAGCGGGAGGCCATCTACGAGAACTGTACCCGAACCCTGCGAGCTAATCGTCATTTCAACTGGCGAACTTAACGAGAAATGAGACTCCATCTGCTCACGAACCGTAGCCTGACGCGACTGAGCGAAATTCTTTATAGTTTGCAAGTTGTTGCTCATGCTAGAAGCATTATAGTTCCAGAATTGCTGATCGCGAGCCATTTCGGATTCCACCTGCGACTGCAAATCATTAATGCGCTTGAGGAGTCTGTCGGCAGAGAAGTTCATCGAAAGGAGCACGCTAAAGCGGTTGATGAAAGCATTCCTGAAACCCTCGTTTTCAAGCAAACGAATCATGAGAATCGTATGCACGGAGGTAGAAGCGCCTACAGCCATCTGCGGTTGCTGACCGCCCATGCCGCCGCCCCAGTTGCCACCACCCATGCCCGGGAAATCGCCGCCCATGCCCGGGAAGTTCATGCCGCCCATGCCGCTCGTACCATTTTCATTAGTCACGTAGCTGAACACGTTGCCGTTCTGGGTATTGTATGACACACCAAAGCCAAAGTCCGTATCGTACAGGAACCATTTCCACTTGGTTTTCTGGCTTGCAACACGCCACTTCTTTATGTTGTTATGTGGCCAGTCGCTGTTATTCAGGAACATTTCAGCCTGCATGTAATTGATATAGTTGTCGATATCAATCTGGTCCGCGACCTTCTTGTAGTTGGCATCAGACGAGAGACTGTTGCTACGTAGCCATTCAATCATAGCCTTGTAATCTGCTGAAGAACCTGTGCTTGCCTCATCTGTACCGCTGGCAGACGTTTCAAGAAGGTCGATATCGTTCGGGTCGTAACCGTACTTGGTTTCGTAATAGTATTCGTTGTTGCGTTCGCGCAAGTCATGGATGCCGTAATACTTGCCATTGTAATACACGATAACGTAACGGCCACGCTGATAATCCACGCCAAGACCATCCGTCATCGAGGTGCCCAGACGGTCGCGCAAATAGTCGTCACCACTGTTGTTACCGAAGTTCCTGAGCGAGAAAGCCTTGAACTTCGTGAGTTCCGGATGATCCGGGAACAGCGGGTATTTCAAGCGTTTGTCGCCGTATTCCTCACGCAACGTGATAGCAAAAGACTTCTTTTCTTTTGCACGGCTATACTGCCCCGTAATCTTGTAATCGCCCATGATGCCAAACGCAGGAGTCTTGGGCTTACCCGGTTCGAACATTTCCACATAAACCGGGAGTTCGCGGTTGCTCCAGAAATTCGCGCCCTTCTTCGGATCCATCATTGCAGCACCATTACCCGTCATGTAAAGGCCGGAATCCGGGCTGAACATCGAAAGCGGATCGGTCGTCACGAATATCGCGGCAAGAGATGGTTGCTGTTCAAAAACGTAAGTGCGGTTGATTTCTTCGCTCGGATAAGAGCCGCTAGAATAAGTACGGCAACGCAATACAGTTGTAGAGCTGATGTTCATCGTCGTTTGTGCCGCCGGTGAATTTGCAGTCGGTTCCTTACCGCCCTGTTCGCAGCGAGTGCCTGCCGGGAACGTCACTGTCACCGCAGAAGAATAGAAACCGGAAGGCGGAATATTGACTTCGGCGACCTGAACCTGTTCTGCAAAAACCTCGCCCGACGTATTGCCATAAGGCGAAGGAGTTGCAAAGCCCCACTTGCCGGCACCGTCACGCGACCAAGAAGCATTCGTCGGAACGGCTCCGAAACGCACGGAGTCGAGCATCGCGTTTTCGGCATTTATAAAGTACAGCGCACCGCCATCCTTGCCTACTTTGAACGAAGCATGAGGTTCGTGTCCGCGATTGCGAGCGACATACGACGTTATCTGGATTGTCGTAGATTCGCTGCCCTGAGTTTCGGTCGCAAAAGTCGTTGCAGTTACTTTGTTGCGATTCAGGTCTTTTGCATTGTCTTCTAAACGAACGTAATACACCGACGAAAGATCGCCCGTACCGCGAAGGTTCTTGCCGCTCCAATTGCTGAGCGAATCACCTTCCTTGAAATTCACGCGAATCTTGTGATTCTTGGTGATGAAGCCGCGGACCACAAGCTGGTTCACTTTGCTAAGCTTCGACGCATTGCCGGTCTTGACCACCACACGCGAATAACTGCCGCCCTGCGCAACCTTCATCACAGCGCCAGCCTGATTAGCACCGCCTTCGTTAAAGCAGAGCGATGACTTCCCCTGCAAATTTTCGACATTGTTGCCAGACGTGTTACCTCCAGCACCGCCACCGGGATTACCGCCCATGCCAGGCATCCCACCGCCCCAATCACCGCCCATGCCAGGGAAATTGAAGCCGCCCGACCCTGCCGCAGATTCAGAACTGCAATCCGAACTCATCATGTTGAGAGAATCCGACGGAAGGATGTAATCGGGATAATTCTTGCCCGAAAGGAACACAATCAGGTAGCTCTTGGCAGGAACTTTCACGTTGCCAAAAACCCAGCGACGTGCATCGGACAAATCGTTCGTCAACGCATAGCCCTTCAAATCGACAGGCTTGTCTGACGAGTTGTAAAATTCAACCCACCCCGGATCGTTACCATCGTTGTCCTTGAAATTCGCATTCATCGGAGAAACTTCCGAGAAGAACACCGGGCTATTACCCTCAAAATGCGGAATAACGCTAGCGGCACTCGATGCCGGAGGCACCGCAGCACTCGAAGTCGGAGCGGACGCACTTGAACCCGGAGCGGCTTTTCCAGCAGAAGAAGCCGGCTGCACAGGAGAAGACTGACCCGGCGTTGCAGCAGATGTGCCCACGACAGTGGAAGAAAGACCCGGCACGGCACTCGCCGCACTAGAAAGACCATCACCGCCACCATTGGAATCGGAACTGATCTCTCCAGTATCAGGTCCCAGCGGACTTTCAAAAGAACTGCTGTCATCTCCGCAAGCGGACAACATCAAACCTAAACCAACCCCACATAGCGCTACTTTCGCTAAAGATTTCATTTCCATATACCTTTAATTTTAAGCGATACATTTTGAGCGATACACCAATCCAATCCTTTGCTTAATTATATATCGAGATGACCAGCAAAACACCTTTTTTTTATACAATCGTTGTAAAAGGATTGAGCATTTGACAACGCGCAAAAAAGCGGAACTAGAAGTCCCGTTTTCCTAGAATTTACGGGGTTCAATCCGCTTTTCGGCAGAAGAAAACGTGACCTTCCGCACAATTTCTTTTTTGCTATTTTTGTCACGAAAATTTTTCTTTGCACAACTACAGGATTTTTACATGAATTTCAGTGACTTCAGCAAGGCTAGCCAGCAGTTCAACCAGTTCAGCCCCGAAATGAAAGAGCAAATGATGAAGATGGC
>JAFWRL010000098.1 GCA_017520105.1 Fibrobacter sp. | reverse complement strand
TCGCTCAAGGATTTGGGCAAGGCTTGTTTTGCGTTTGAAAAGATGGAAGATTCTAAAACTTTAATCCCAGATATTTTGGCTCACTTGTAGCAAGTTTGAGGTGATTTATGCAACAACAGCCTGATTACAGAGAAATTCCGACATCGCAGATTCCGGCGATGCGGTTATTGGCGAATCTCGGGTTTAAGCCGCTTACACCTGAAGAAGTGATGCTGGAACGAAAGGGTAAGCTAGCCAATGTGTTGCTCGAGGATATTCTGCTTTCGCAGTTGCGTAAGCTGAACTCGTTTACGCACAAGGGGACCAAGTGTGATTTTAGCGAAGAAAGCTTGCGTGGTGCTGTATTAAAACTGAAGAACATGCAGTATGATGGTTTGGTGCGCACGAATTACAAGATTTACGACTTGCTCACGCTCCCGCAATCCGAAGAAGAGTCGGTTGAGGGCGACAAGCGCAGCTACGACATTCGCTATGTTGATTGGCAAGAACCGGCGAACAATGTGTTTCATGCAGTTGCCGAATTCGATGTGGAGTGTGCGAAATCTAATGCTCGCATCATTCCAGATATTGTGCTGTTTGTGAACGGGATTCCATTTGCGGTTATTGAAAATAAATCGCCCGAAGAAGGTGTCAAACAGGGTATTTCGCAGATGATTCGTAACCAAGGGGACGATTACATTCCTCGGCTGTTTACTTTTTGCCAAATGCTTTTGTCTGTCAGCATGAATGATGCGACTTATGCCACTGTTGGGACTCCCGAAAAGTTCTGGAGCCTTTGGCACGAGCTTGAAATCAAGGACAAGGAAATCGAAGCTGCGATTAACAAAAAGGTTTCGGCTGAAGATGAAGACCGAATATTCTCGGTGCCGAAATTCAAGTCGTTCCGCAAGGATAATCCGCAGACAAAGCGTGTGGTGACGGAACAGGATAGATTGATTTATTGCCTGTGCAAGCCGGAGCGATTGCTTGAAATGGCTTATCGTTTTATTTTGTTTGATGAAGGTATAAAGAAAATAGCTCGTTATCAGCAGTTCTTTGTGGTCCATTCGGCGTTGAAACGCATTCGGAACATTGATAACGAAGGCAAGCGTAAAGGTGGACTTGTGTGGCATACGCAGGGGTCGGGCAAGTCGCTTTCGATGGTGATGCTTGCTCGCGGAATTGCTCTGGATTCAAAGTATGATCCCGATTGCAATATTGATAATGCGCGTATCGTTCTTGTCACAGACCGCAAGGATTTGGATACGCAGATTCATGATACGTTCAAACATTGCGGAATGGAAGTCATCAAGGCAACTTCAGGTGAAAACCTGCTTAATCTTATGGCTTCTGATACTCCAGCCGTCATCACGACTGTTATTAACAAGTTCGACACGGCTTTGAATAAGCGGCAATATGTTGAAAAATCCAACAATATCTTTTTGCTTGTCGATGAGGCTCACCGCACGCAGTATAAAAATCTGCATGCGCGTATGAAACAGATGCTCCCTAATGCCAGTTATATTGGCTTTACGGGAACACCGTTGATGAAAAAAGAGAAGAATAGCTTCGGTAAGTTCGGCGGAATGATTAAGCCGAGTTACACTATCCAGCAGGCAAATGAAGATGGTGCCGTGGTTCCCTTGCTCTACGAGGGGCGCCACGCAGAACTCAAGCAGGACAAGGCGGCGATAGATCTTTGGTTTGATCGTTTTACTGCGGGGCTTTCGAACAAGCAGAAAGCTGACCTTAAGAAAAAATATGCCCGAGCCGAGATGCTGAACAAGGCAGAACGCGTCGTTTATATGCGTGCGTTTGATATTAGCGAGCATTTCCGTACAAACTGGCAGGGGACTCCGTTCAAGGCACAACTTGTCGCACCGAGCAAGGAAACTGCTATTCTGTACCATGAATTCTTGGATGAAATTGGTTTTGTGAGTTCTGAAGTTGTCATTTCAGGACCGGATGAACGAGAAGGTTATTCGGAGGTGGGTGAAGAACCGAGCGACCGCGTGACGAAATTCTGGAAAAAAATGATGGATTGCTATGGTGATGAGGAGGAATACAATAGGTCTATTATTGAAAGTTTCAAGGGCTCGGGTAAGCCAGAAATTCTGATTGTCTGTGACAAGTTGCTGACGGGTTTTGATGCCGAACGCAACACTGTTCTGTACCTTTGCCGCACGCTCAAGGAACATACGCTTTTGCAGGCGATTGCCCGTGTGAACCGTTTGTTCGAGGAAAATGGCAAGAAAAAAGATTTCGGCTATATCGTAGATTACGCTAACGTTCGCGACAACCTAGATACGGCCCTTGTGATGTACAAGGCACTGGAAGGCTTTGACCCCGAAGATTTGGAAGGCTTGCTGACCGATATGTCGGAACTTGTGGACAAGTTGCCGCAGTTGCGCTCTAATCTGTGGGACGTTTTCAGGGGTGTCAAGAACAAGGCTGACCCCGAACAGATGGAACGCCACTTGGCCGATGAAAAACGCCGTAACGATTTCTACAAGGCCCTGCGAGATTTCGGAAAGTGCCTGAGTATCGCGATGTCGTCGCAGAAGTTCCTGGAAAAGACACCTGCCGAAGATATGACGCGGCTCCGCAGGGAGTTCAAGATGTTCTCGGATATGCGCGTGTCTGTAAAGCACCGCTACGCTGACGATGTGGACTACAGCGAGTACGAACCGAAAATCAAGAAGTTGCTCGATACGCACATCCAGTCGGATAATGTGGTACAGACTGTGGCTCCTGTGAATATTTTGGATCCGAAGTTTACGAAGAAACTGAGTGATGACAAGCATGGTTACGATGCTCGTGGTAAGGCGGCGAGTGCGGATTCGATTGCGCATGCTCTCAAGAAAACCGTGACGGAAAAGATGGAAGAAGACCCGGCATTCTACGAGAAATTCTCGAAGATGATTCAGGATGTCATCGATAGTTTCCAGGCGGGTAAAATTTCTGAGGACGAATATTATTCCAAGGTTCAGAACTTGCAAGAAAAATTCAAAAGCAAGCGACGCGACGATGTGCCCGAGGAAATTAGCGAGAATGAGGATGCCGCAGCTTTTTATGGTGTCGCTTTATCTGCCTTTGTGTATTGCGGAAAATGCGATGCGGCGGAAGCTAGGCGAATCGCCGCAAAAATGGCTTTGTTTACGGTTGAGTCGTTTGAGAAACATCATAAAATTCAGTTCTGGAATGATACGGATGCACAGAATCGGGTAAAGAACGAACTGGATGACTTTTTGTTTGATGAAATTCAGGTGCGAGAACGCTTTGGATGGTCAAACAATGATATTGATACGCTTGAAGATAAGATTATGAATGTGGCAAGGCGGCGTTCGCATGAATGAGTTGGGCGTTGTTAAATATGGAGACCGCGAGATTGCATACGCGGTTGAATTTTGCTGCCGCAAAACGCTGGAAATTTCTGTAATGCCGGATAGTGCCGTGCAGGTGCGGGCTCCGCAAGGGGCAACGCTCGAAGCGATTGCGCAGAAGGTGCAAAAGAAAGCTCCGTGGATAGTTGAAAAGCAGGATTGGTTTGCGAGATTCCCTAAAGCGCCACCTCCAAGGCAATATCTTGGTGGCGAAACGCATTTGTATATGGGGCGGCGTTATCGCTTGAAAATTGAAAAGGGAAAAGAACGCTTGGTGAAAATCGATGGCGGGTTCATTAGAGTTGTTTCTGCGGATGTTCGCCCCGCAACTGTGAAGAAGTTTCTTGACGAATGGTTGCGTGAACGAGCTAAGGTGCAGTTTGAAAAAATATTTGATGTGTGTATCGCCAGGTTTTCTTTGCCGTCATCTTCACTTCGGTTGCAAATCCGCAATATGAAGACGCGCTGGGGCTCACTCTCTAAAGGTGGGATTTTGACTTTGAACATAAAGCTAGTTGCTGCTCCGAAAGAATGTATCGAGTATGTCGTGGTACATGAACTGTGTCACCTGAAATACCCGAATCACGATAAAAAGTTCTATCGACTGTTAGAAACACGATTGCCTGATTGGGAAAAGCGAAAATTGAAACTGGAGAACTTGCAGATGTAGATATTTCTTTTTCTATCTTTACCCTCATATGAAATTTGAAGAACTTCCTTTGGCGAATCCGCTGCAGCGTGCTGTTCGCGCTGTTGGTTACGAAACCCCGACCCCGATTCAGGAACGCTCGATTCCGAGCTTGCTCGAAGGCAAGGACTTGTTGGGAATTGCGCAGACGGGAACCGGGAAGACGGCTGCGTTTGCCCTCCCGATTTTGCAGCGGCTACTCGACTCCGGGAAGTTCCGTTCGCCAAAAACTTGCCGCGCGCTGATTCTTTTGCCGACGCGTGAACTTGCGATTCAGGTGGAGGACTGCTTCAAGGAATATGCGCAGTTCACGGCGATTTCGACGGCGTGCATTTTTGGCGGTGTGGGTGATGGACCGCAAAAGAATAAACTAATTCGCGGAGTCGATGTGCTTGTGGCGACTCCAGGTCGGTTGCTCGATTTGATTGGACAGAAAGCTATATCGCTGAAAAAATTGGAATTCTTTGTTCTAGACGAAGCGGACCGCATGCTGGACATGGGCTTTATCCATGACATTCGCAAGGTCGTGGCGATGCTTCCGCCGGATAGACAGAATTTGTTCTTTAGTGCGACGATGCCCGATGAAATTTCGAAACTCGCCGCGACGATTTTGCGCCCGAATCCGGTGCGTGTGGAAGTTGCTCCGCAGAGCACGCCGATTGAACGCATCCGTCAGGAACTGTATCGCATCGACAAGCGTCGCAAGGGGGCGCTCCTCAAGGAACTTTTGGCGGAACATCCCGAAATGAAAAAGGTGCTCGTGTTCTGCCGCACTAAGCATGGTGCAGACAAGATTGTGCGCGTTCTCGAAAAGGCGGGCGTCAAGTGTGCCGCGATTCACGGGAACAAGAGCCAGAATCGCCGTCAAGAAGCGCTTGGAAACTTTAAGTGCGAACAAATTCGAGTACTTGTCGCGACGGATATTGCGGCACGTGGCATTGACGTGGATGACGTAAGTCATGTGTTCAATTACGATTTGCCGAATGAACATGAAACGTTCGTGCATCGCATTGGCCGTACAGCTCGCGCAGGGAAGGATGGTGTGGCGATTTCGTTCTGCTCGCCGGACGAAGAATCCGATTTGCGCGGAATCGAAAAGCTGACCCGCGTGAAAATTCCGGAAGGTGACCAGAGCATTTATGACAAATTGCCGCCTCCGCAAAAAGAAACCGCCGAAAGCATGATGCGCAATTCTCGTGGTCGCATGTCCCGCGAAGAAGCGCAGGCACGTGCTGAGGAAACCCGTAACAATAGCGGCCCCCGCGGTCGCAAGGACCATCGCAATGAAAATCGCGGGAATCGTGACGACCGCGGAAATCGCAATGAAAATCGCGAGAATCGCAACAGGCACGAAAATCGCAACGAATGTCCTGCGAATAACGTTATTGCAAATGGCGGGGTTCCGCAAAACGTAAATGTGCCGAATTCGTCGAATACGCCAAATCCGAACAGCGGCAATCGCCATCATCGCCGCAACCGCCCCGGTTCCCGTGCCCGCCGCCGCATGCGCGAATCGCAAAATCAACAATAAAACGTCAGAAACAGACATCATGACGGCCTGCGAGCCGCCATCCTTGCATTTCGTCATCCTGAGGGCGTAAGCCCGAAGGATCTAGTTATTTCTTGATTGACTTTGTCATGCCCGACTTGATCTCTTTGACTACTTGCAGCTATGCTGCTTAGTAGTCATGATCCGCGTATGGGGAGGGCATCTCCTCTTTATTCGGAAATCTTGCAATACGCTTGTGTTGTGAAAAATGCTTAAAATTTTATAATATTTCATAAAATCTTTGAAAATTTTGTAAAAATCAATATTTTGTGTTGTAAAACTATTGACTTTTTGAAATTTAGGGTGTATATTTGTTATCAAGAACGAGAGAAAAAATAAAACTCTCAGTTCGAATGTTAAGCGCACTTGAAAAAGAGTTGTCGCGTGTTAGGAGGAAAAATGAAAGAAATCTTAGAATATACGAGCTATCGCCAGTATATTGCGGATTACTACGCTGATAAAAAGGCGAAATCTGCGTTTACTTGGCAAGAGTTCGCGAACGAAGCCGGTTTTTCTTCGCGTGTTTATCTGAAATACGTGAGTGAAGGCCGCTTCAACTTGAGTGAGGCTGCGACAGTTCGCGTTGCCGATGCCATGCGTTTGGCAGATTACGAACGTGAATATTTTGCAGAAATGGTCAAGTTTGACCATGCGAAAAAAGACGCTGACAAGAAAACGGCTTTCAACAAGATGCTTGCCATTGCGGATGCGCACAAAGCCAAAATCTTGGAAGGCGATTCGTTCCGCTTTTTTGAAAGCTGGAAAAATCCTGTTATCCGTGAACTTGCGCCGTCAATGCCGGGCGCCAAGCCGCTTGCGCTTGCCCATGCTTGTCGCCCGGAAATTACTGCCGCCGAAGTCAGCGATGTGCTGAATTTTTTGGTCAAGGGCGGATTCCTTGAAAAAAACGACGAAGGCAATTACGTACAAACGGACAAATCCTTGACGACGGGCCCTATGGGGGTAACGCCGGTCGCGGTTCGCTCGATGCACCGTCAAATGGGCGTACTCGCGCTTGACGCAATCGAGGGTGTGACTCAAGACAAACGCAATTTCTCGGGTGTCACGTTTGGCATCACCAAAGACGGCTACGACGAAATCGTGCAAGAAATTGCCGACTGCCGTAAAAGGGTTGTAGCCATTGCGAGAAAGAATGCCGCCACAGACGAGGTTTATCGTCTGAATATGCAGCTTTTCCCGCTGACGCAGAAACAAGAATTAAAAAAATAGATTAGGAGGAAACTATGAATTACTCAAATATTAGCGGACAACTTGTCTGTAAAATGGCGTTGCTACTCGCCTTTGTGTTCGCAGCGTGCTCGGAAACAAATTCAGGAAACGATGTTGCCGGTGGCACCGTTGAAGAAACAGGCGTTTATGCTTTGTCGGGCCGCGTGGGTGATGTGTATCCTAAATTGCTTGCGAAGGAAGGCGATAGTTCGGCAAATATCCAAAATGACGAAGGTTCCCTGTATGCTGCGAAAGGAACCGTTGTGACTATTTACGAACTGGATTCATCATCTCTTGCGGCCACAGGTCGTACGTTTGTAGATACGATTGGTAATGATGATGGTCGTTTTTCGTTCGAGAACCTTACCTTGAATAGCCCGTATGTATTGATTGAAGCGCTTGATTCCTGCATCACCAAAAATTGTCGTGAGCGTGCTGGTGCGTGGGGCTTTACGACCCTTCTTCCTACGAAATTTGATTCAACTGGAGTAATGAGTGTATATGAATCGCAAAAATATCCGGTTTTGATGAGCGCTATTGTTGACTTGAAAAAGTATAAGAAGATAAGTGTCAATACGTTGTCCAATAAAAAGGTCCCGCTAGTGCGGGCGTACTTTGCCGAAGGAATGTCGTTTGCGGAGGCCAGCAAAAAGGCTGAACAGGACATTCTTGAAAACATAGGCATTTACGAGGATCTTGGAAATTTTGAAGACCTGGAAAATGAAGAATTGAATTATGTTAGGGCTTTGTATTTGGAAATTTCTGAACTTGACGATTTGGGACGTGAAGTTGGAGATGATGAAAGAAATGAATTATTGGGTTATAATTTTATCTGGATCTATAAAGAAGTTTACTTTGCGCCTTTGTCGCGATTCTCTGCGTCAGAAGAAATGCAGCAATATTATTTGAATACAATAAAGTTGTTCGAATATGAGGTTGGCTATTTGGCTCATAAGGTTGGCTTGGGACAATGTACGGAATTGCGTGAAAACGATGTAGATACAATTGCGATTCGTGAATTTTATGAATTGCCCAAGTTCGCAGTCGCCTGCCAGTCAAAAAAATGGGTGATTGATTCCAAAAAGGCTCCATACTCAAGTGGAATGATGGTGGACAATCGCGATGGAAAAACATATAAGATCGTTACGTATAACTGGGGTGATGTCACGCAAACGTGGATGGCCGAAAATCTGAATTTTGCGGATACGGTGTCTTCAAGTGTTGATAGTACCTTGAAAAAGAATTTGCTTGGAAAAACGAGTTGCTGGGAATACGATCCGTCATGTGAAAAACTGGGCCGTTTTTACAAGTGGACTGCGTTTATGAATATTGATGAATCTTTTCTTAAGTTGAATGCCGATGTTTACGACCGTGTGTTGGGTAAGGACATGGTACTAAAAACGGAGTCTGTTGAAGATCGGTGCTTGACGGTTGAGTATGATTTGCGTGCGTATGAAGATGAAAGTAATAGGATTGAATATTGCCTTATTAGAACTGAAGCGGGTGAATGTTATGAATTAGATACTGCTGAAACGTTGTGGGATTATTGCTACCATAAATATGTAAATGGAATCTATTTTGATAGTTCGAGTATTATCCCTGAATCGGAACTTGCAACTTATCAGGGCGTGTGCCCAGATGGATGGCGAATCCCCAATAAAACGGATTGGGATCTCTTGATTGAGAACATGGCAAGTCAAGGAGTCTTGTTAAAGGACGCTGATGCGAGTGGCTTTGGGGATATTGAAGGAAAAATTGTGAAATCCTATGGTTCGGGAGTTCCTATGCCGAACGTGATAACATACGGTTACTATGAATATGCCTCGGTTCTGGATCAAGATGGTAGTTCTGTCCGAGTTGGCAAAAGCGAGCAAACTCCTCTTTTGGCTACTACATCCCATAAGAAAGTCCGATTCAACTTTTTTAACTCTGACTTGTTCGCTGTCCGCTGCATCAAAAACTAAACCAATGAAAACTTAACGGAAATACTGTTAGGAGGAAAAAGGAGACGGGCTGCGGCCCGCCTTCTTTTTTTTGCATTGTCACCCCGGCCTTGTTCCGAGGCTGTTAACACGGAATAACTGATGCCGGCACGGTGGCCGGCATGACAGTATGATGATGTCATCCCGGCCTTGTGCCGGGATCACCTTTTACATGTTTAACGTAAGTCCCACAATTTGCTTTTCGAGCTTTGTGGCTTCTTCGAGCATTCTTTGTCTGAATTCCACAGTGGCGGGTGAATGTTCATCTTGAATTCTGTGGTTTGCCATTTTCAAGAATTTTTCGACTTGCTTGATGTTGTCGCGAATTTTGCCATCGCAGTAAACTTCTGTCATGCGTTCGAAAATGTACTCTTCGGCGGTTTTGGACAAGTGAACCATGTCGCTGTCGTAAAAACGGTAGTCGCGCAGCTCGTCCATTACGATTTCG
This sequence comes from Fibrobacter sp., assembly GCA_017520105.1. Next base: position 33,277 of record JAFWRL010000098.1, on the reverse strand, counting down.
TAACTCGGGAAGTAGCTGATGGTGGGTGTCGGTATTCCTACATCATTGCGCGGAGCGCATGACTGGTTCGCCTCGGCGACGGAAATGAGAACATTTCTATCGCACTCGGCTCCTATGTCGTTGCGAGCTACTCTTACTCCGAACGGAGCGTGGGAGCCTGGCGGAGCAATCTCTTGAATAACTTTTTCAATGGCAAGTTGCAGTGTCGCTTTCGAAAGCGTGTTCCCGTGCGCTCCATCGCTCATGTGCCGTAGCGGTGAAACTGTGAAGACGATTCGCATGTCATTTTTTATTTTCTGCAAGTCTTGCACGATGCTTTTCAGTGCCGCTGCTACGTGATCTACGGAAATCATTTTGCGTATGAACAAATTGGGGTTTTGCTGGTGGCAATTCGAAACGGCCGCCCCGATGTCCTTTAAAAAATACACGAATGAAGTTCCGAGCGTGATGAATGCGACATCGGTCTTTTGCAAAAAATCCAGCGCATGGATCGAGGCTTCGTTCAGTTTCGCGACGCAGTCTTCGCGAGTTGCAGCCGAAAGTGAACCGTGGGCATCCCAGCAATGCCAAGGGGCGCTGTTCCCCGCGCGATCAGGGCGCATGTCCTGAAAAATTTCTGGACCTCCAAAAACTTTCTTATTCGCGATTGCCTTGATTTGCATTGCAATGGAGAGCGGATTATATACCGTTCCAAAGGGATTCGTCAAAACATTGAATTTCCTCGATGCAAATTGCGCCGAAATATTGTCGGCGAAACACGAACCGAAAAAAGCGATGTGAGAATTGTAGTCGATTTGCCAATCTGTGGCGGGAATGTCGATTTTTGTGAAAAAGTCCATAGCGTAGAATGTAGTATAGTGAATGGTATGGTGAAAATGCCGATGTCTAGAAATATCGAAAAATCGGTGGAGAATGACGAATGATTACATAAAATGGCGTAATCTTGGAGATTCGTGCTTGCTTTTTGTCATATTGTGAAAACTAATAATTTTTAGATATTTAATAAAAATCTTTAAAATTTTAATAAAAATCAATAAAATATATTGTAAAACTATTGCTTTTTCAAAAATGATGTGTTATATTTAGAGTATCGACAGACAGCCCGCTAGAACGACTGTCAGAATAAGTTGCTAGAAGAGGCCGTTTTGTAAGGAGGAAAAATGAAGGATATACTTGAATACAGGGACTACCGTCAGTATATCGCAGACTATTACGCCGATCGCAAGGCGAAGTCCGCGTTTTCTTGGCAGGAGTTCGCCAAAACGGCGGGGTTCTCGTCGCCGGTTTACCTAAAATATGTGAGCGAAGGCCGCTTCAACTTGAGCGAAGAGGCTGCCGTGCGCACTGCGAAGGCCATGCGTCTTGCAGATTTCGAATGCGCGTTCTTTGTCGAAATGGTCAAGTTTGACCATGCGAAGAACGATGATGAAAAGCGGGCGGCGTTCAGCAAAATGATTTCGATTGCGGATGCGAACAAGGCGAAAATCCTGGAAGGCGAATCGTTCCGCTTTTTCGCAGACTGGAAAAATCCGGTGCTCCGTGAACTGGCTCCCGCTATGCCCGGTGCAAAGCCATTGGCGCTTGCGCACGCTTGCCGCCCGGAAGTCTCTGCCGCCGAAGTCAGCGAATCGCTGAACTTTCTGGTCAAGGCGGATTTGCTCAAGAAAGATAAAAACGGCAATTACGCACAAACTGATAAAGTCGTAACGACCGGCCCGATGGACGTTACGCCGCTCGCGGTCCGCGGAATGCACCGCCAGATGGGCGAGTTCGCGCTCGACGCTATCGAGAGCGTACCGCAGGACGAACGCCATTTTTCGGGCCTTACGCTTGGTATTACCCGCGAAGCGTACGAAGAAATCGTGCAGAGAATTGCCGAGTTCCGCAAGGACATCATCGCGATTGCGACGCGTGAACCTGCGACAGACGAAGTCTATCGCTTGAACGTGCAGTTCTTCCCGATGACAAACAAAAGTTTAAACAAAAAGGATTAGGAGGAAACTATGAAAAACTTGAACCGTAACACGCTTGTGCGTGATTTTATCGGGGCGGCGTTCTGCTTGACGATGGCGTTTGCTCTTCTTATGATATATTCGGGTTGCTCCGAAGACAGTTCTCCGATAAACGGAGCTCATGGCGGTGCTGCTGAGGAGCAGGGCTTCGCCTTGGTCGGTCAAGCTAGCGATGTTTATCCGAAATTGCTGAAATTGCGGATTGATGGAAACGATTCGACGGATGCTGCTCTAAATGATGATAAATATATGAAAGCTGCTGAGGGATCTGTTGTAGTTGTTTATGAACTGGATTCATTGACTCTTGATACGACGGGGCGCTTTCTCGTTGATACAGTAGATAATGCTGATGGTCATTTTGCGTTCAAAGAAATTGATTTTAGCAGTCCGTATGTGCTCGTTGATGTACGGGATTCTTGCAATAGCTATGACTGTATTGCAATAATTCCAGGCTTTTCGTCTAAATCCGTGGTTGCCGGAAAAAAATATCGACTTCCTTTAAGTGCAATCGTAGATGTGCGGAAATATTCCAAAATAAGTGTTAATTCGTTATCGGATATGAAAATCCCGTTTGTGAAAAAATACTATGCGGAAGGAATGCCTTTTGACTCGGCATGTAAAAGAGCGGAACTCGATATTCTTGATAGTTTTGGTGTTTATGAAGACTTGGGCGATTTTGAAAGCTTGGAAAGTGTAAATGGTGAATTATCTTATGTGTTACGGATGATGCGCTTGAACCCGTTGCTTATTCGCTATGGTTCTCTTGCGATTAGTATGGAGTATTATGATATATTACCTGCAGCTGTTTCGGCTTTGGGGGATGAGGCGGAACGGGTATATGCAAATATGGTTAAATTTCTTAATTATCAAATAGGTTATTATACCCGTATTACAGGTATAGGGCGTTGTACGGAATCTCGAGAAAATGAAACACAAGAGATTTTAGGTGGTGCTAGTGATATGACAGTAGTTTGTCATTCCAATAAATGGGTGCAGGGATGGAAAAAGATCGAATACACGAATGGAACGATGGTCGATAATCGTGATGGTAAAACGTACAAGACTGTCACGTATAATTGGGGTGATGTTACGCAGACGTGGATGGCTGAAAATTTGAACTATGCGGATACGACTTCTTCGAATGCCGATAGTGCATTAAAGAATAATTTGCTCGAAGGAACAAAATGCTGGGAAGGGGACCCTTCTTGCGAATTGTTTGGCCGCTATTATACGTGGAAGGCTGCGATGAATCTTGGCTTGTCTGATATTGACTTGACGGATGTTGTAAGGGATATTGTTTATGATACGTTGCATAATGATTATGTCGATTATTATGATACTGTGTTTGTAGAAGATAGATGCAAGGCTCTTAAAGACAAGCCATTTGTGTATTGTGAAGATGCTCCTAAAAATGGCCCGGATGCTATAGAGTATTGCTCTGTAAAATCAATGACTGGTGAGTGCGTGATTCTTGATACCGCTGGAAATTTACGCGAATATTGCGATGAACGGTATGGCCGCGTTCGTTTGGATATATCTCGGATTGTTCCTGAATCAAAACCTGTCATCTATCAAGGCGTGTGTCCTGATGGGTGGAGACTCCCCAATAAAAACGATTGGGCTATTTTGCAAGAAAATATACATGATCGAGGTGCTTCGCTTCGGGATGATAACGGTAGCGGTTTCGGATATAAGGATGTTATGTCTGTGAGTTTTGTTGACGCGGAAAACCCTTGGTTGTTGGTTGAGAATAGAGTATATCATTTGGCGGCCAAGTTTGTTGCAGTTCCTGAAAGAGTCGATGGTTCGTATTCTAATTTCTTTAACTGGTTGGGTTATGGAAAGCATCAGCTTATGGCGAACGAAACCATAACTCCTTCTAGTGATGAACCTATACCATGGTATGAATATGGAGATGTTGAATTCAGATTCTACAATGAGGACGCTCCAGTCCGCTGCATCAAGAACTAATCTCTCTCTCCCTTTTTGTTAGGAGGAATGGAAGACGGGTTTCGGCCCGCCTTCTTTTTTGTTTTGGTCGATGGTGGCGTCATGGCGGATTAAGGTTGGTGAACCGGTTGATGTAATGACTGTTGACTATCTCTCTATATTGTGAAAAATACTTGATTTTTTACTAATTTTTTGTAAAAATGCTAAAATTTAATAAAAAACTGAATTTTATATTGTAAAAACTATTGACTTTTTTGAAAATGATGGTATATTTGAATTATGGGACGGCCCGACGCTTTTAGCCGAGCGTGAAATTAAAAAGCCGTTTGTAAGGAGGAACAATGAAAGATGTACTAGAATACACTAGCTATCGGCAGTTCATTGCGGACTATTACGCCGATAAAAAAGCCAAGTCCGCGTTTACTTGGCTGATGTTCGCCGAGATGGCGGGCTTTTCTTCGCCTGTTTACCTTAAGTACGTGAGCGAAGGTCGCTTCAACTTGAGCGAGGAGGCAGCGCTCCGCGTCGCTTCTGCAATGTCCCTTGTGGATTACGAACGGGATTATTTCTGTGAGATGGTCCGCTTTGACCACGCCAAGACGGACGAAGATAAAAAGATTTTCTTCAACAAAATGCTTGCGATCGCCTCTGCACACAAGGTAAAAATCATAGAGGCTGATTCCTACCGCTTTTTCGAAGACTGGAAAAATCCGGTGCTCCGCGAGTTGGCGCCTTCGATGCCGGGGGCAAAACCGCTTGCCCTTGCCCGTGCTTGCCGCCCGGAAATTACCGCCGCCGAAGTGACGGAATCGCTCAGCTTTTTGGTCAAGGCGAATTTGCTCAAAAAGGACAAAGACGGTAATTACGTACAGACGGAAAAATCCGTGACGACGGGTCCCATGAAGGCGACTCCGGTAGCGGTCCGTACGTTGCACCGCCAGATGGGCGAGTTCGCGCTCGACGCCATCGAGGGCGTATCCCAGGACGAACGTCATTTTTCGGGACTTACGCTTGGCATCACGCGTGAAGCCTACGAAAAAATCGTTCAGGAAATTGCCGAGTGCCGCAAACGCATCATCGCGATAGCAAGAGAAGATGAGGCAACGGAAGAAGTGTATCGCTTGAATATGCAATTCTTTCCGATGACAAATAAAAGTTTAAATAAAAAGGACTAGGAGGAAACCATGAAAAACTTCAATCGTAACACGCTTGTGCGTGATTTTATCGGGGCGGCATTCTGCTTGATGATGGCGTTTGCGCTTCTTATGATGTATTCGGGCTGTTCCGAAGACGCTAATTCGCCAATAAATGTTGGCCATGGCGGTACCGAAGAAGAAACGGGCGTCTATGCTTTGGCGGGGCGAGTTGGCGATGTGTATCCCAAATTGCTGAAAGTTGCGGATCCGTCGGATGGAGCCGTTGATACTGCAAAATATGAAGGCTCGGTGTTTGCGGAAAAAGGATCGGTTATAACCGTTTACGAATTGGATTCTTTGACTCTCGATACAACTGGTCGCTTTTTTAAGGATACCGTAGATAATGATAGTGGCCGCTTTGAATTTAAAGAAATGAATCTAAGAAGCCCGTATGTGTTAATTGGAGAGCAAGTTAACTCTCCTGATGTCCGCAATAAACGGGGTACTATAGTTTATACGTATTATAACTACAGCGCGATAGTAGATTTGCGAAACGTGAAAAATGTAAATGTCAGTACCTTGACAACGATGAAAGTCCCACTTTTGCAGAAATATTTTGCAGAAGGCAAGTCTTTTGCCGAAGCGGGAAAGATGGCTGAGCATGAAATTCTCGAAAGCTTTGGAATATATGAGGACTTGGGAACATTTGAAGAAATGCCTGAAAGTGGTTCCGAATTGGATTTCGTAAATGAACTATCTCTGTTGGAAGAACTCGAGGTGCGTCATTATGTGGAAACTATGGGCGTTATACTTTCTTTTATGTCGCCCAAGGTGTTCTCTAAGAGCGAGGTGATGGAGCGGTACTATTTGAATTCTATGAAAATGATCGGTTATGACATTGGTTATTTGGCACATATCGATAGTTTAGGACGTTGTACTGAATCTCGCGAAAATGAGGCTAGTATGGTAAAGGGACGTGTTGGTAATATTGCTGTTGTGTGCCGTTCTGGAAAATGGGTTATGGGCTTTAAAGCGGTTGAACATACCAAGGGCAGTATGACGGATAACCGCGATGGAAAAACGTATAAGACCGTAACGTATAATTTTGGCGGAACTTCGCAGACGTGGATGGCTGAAAATCTTGATTTTACGGATACGGCATCTTTGAGCGTTGACAGTTCGTTAAGGGCGAATTTGTCTGGAAGTATATATTGCTACCATGATTCTTATTTGGATAATGATGAAGAAGGATGTGGTGCTTATGGGCATGAATATCTGTGGAGAGCTGCGATGAATATCGGGGGCGATGATGTAAAATCGTATTCAGTTGGTGCCCAGGGCGATTCGTTACTAGTAAGTAAAAGATGTATGGAGGCGTATCGTAATCTTATTCCTTGGGATTCTGTAACAGCTGTTGAAGATTCTTGTAATGCTGCTCTGTTTGGGGAAAATGATAATACGGAAATGTTTTCTACAAGGACGTGGACTTGGAATTATACGGACTTTATTTCGCCTTCGAATCAAAATTCTTACCAAGGTGTTTGCCCGGATGGATGGAGGATTCCGACATTCGAAGATTGGATGACTTTGCTGCAAAATCTGGGCGAACAATATGGCGTTGATTTTGGAAGCGTTGTGCCGGTGCTGTATGATGAGACTGCGACTGGTTTTGGATTAAATAATGTAGCTAAGATTTTGGGAGTAGAAATTGATCATGTGTTGGTGAGTTCGTTTAGCTTTTACAATTATTTTGTTATGGCGGATGTTTCCTATTATAAAGCTGAATTTTTCAATATGTGGGAAAAATTCCGTGGGTTCAATTTTGATTTTCCGGATAATTGGCACGTTCTTCTTTACAAATACAATAATCAAGAAGAACTTCAGAGCATTGGGGGCGATCCGTATACTTCTGCTGCAGTCCGCTGCATCAAGAACTAAATCTGCCAAGATTCGTTAGAAATACTGTTAGGAGGAAAAGGAAGACGGGGTTCGCCCCGCCTTCTTTTTTTGCTTTTGGTCATTAGTCATTGGTCGATAGTCGTTGGTTGTTTGCTAAGGGCTATTTACTGCTGATTGATGACTGAATAATATTTTATTTGTATTATCAAAATGCTTAAAATTTTTATTCAATGTTAAAAATTGCTTAAATTTTAATAAAAACTAAAATTTTTTATGATGAACTATTGACTTTTTTGAAAAATGGAGGTATATTTGAAATTGCGGACGGCACAGGCTGCAAAGTCGAGATGCCGTTTGTGTTAGGAGGAAACGATGAAAGATATACTTGAATACACAAGTTATCGTCAATATATCGCGGATTATTACGCCGAGAAAAAGGCTAAATCCGCGTTCACTTGGCAGGAGTTTACCCGGGCGGCGGGCTTCTCTTCGCCGGTTCATCTAAAATATGCAAGTGAAGGTCGCTTGAACTTGAGCGATGCGGCTGCATTGCGTGTGGCGAAGGCCATGCACCTTGTCGATTTCGAACAAGAATATTTTTGCGAGATGGTCAAGTTTGACAACGCAAAGACGGATTCCGAGAAAAAAGACGCTTTTGGCAAAATGCTTTCCATTGCGGAATCTCATAAAGCGAAAATCCTAGAGGGCGATTCATTCCGCTATTTTGAAAGCTGGAAGAATCCCGTGCTCCGTGAACTTGCTCCTGCGATGCCGGGTGCAAAGCCGCTTGCGCTTGCGAAAGCATGCCGTCCGGAGATTACGGCCGCCGAGGTCAGCGAATCGCTTAATTTCCTCGTCAAGGCGGACTTGCTCCATAAAGATAAAGATGGAAATTATGTGCAAACTGAAAGGGGCGTAACAACGGGGCCGTTGGACGTGACTCCTGTGGCTATTCGCGGGATGCATCGCCAGATGGGCGAGTTTGCGCTGGATGCCATCGAGGGCGTCGCCCAGGACGAACGTCATTTTTCGGGGCTTACGCTTGGCATTACGCGCAAGGCATATGAAGATATTGTTCAAGAAATCGCAGAGTTCCGCAAGAGGATTATTGCGATTGCGACACGGGAAGACGGTACGGACGAAGTTTATCGCCTGAATGTGCAGTTCTTTCCGATGACAAAAAAGAGTGTCAATAAAAAGGTCTAGGAGGAAAACATGAAAAATTTCAAACGAAACACGTTGATATGTGATTTTATAGAAGCAGCAATCTGCTTGATTATGGCGTTTGTGCTTCTTATGGTATATACGGGCTGTTCAGAAGACGTTGGTCCGTCTCCGGTTGCGCATGAGGGCGGCTACACGGAAGAACAGGGCGTTTATGCCTTGGCCGGTCAGGGAGGCAATGTTTATCCTAAGTTGTTGAAAATGCGTTCGGATGAAAGTGGAATGGCTGGCGATCCTCAAAATGTTAAAGGTTCTTCGTTTGCTAAAAAGGGAACGCCTGTAGTCGTTTACGAATTGGACTCCTTGACTCTTGTGGGTACTGGTCGCACTTTTGTGGATACGGTTTACAACGATAATGGACAATTTGCGTTTGAGAAACTTTCGCTGAATAGTCCGTACGTTTTGATTGAAATCAAGGATTCCTGTACGGCCTACGAGGGCTGGAGACGGGGTCTGTGGAGCGATTCTACCTATCCTATGTCGTACGAAGTTCCGTGCAATTATGATTCGCTCGAGGCTCTGGGTGGTGCGTTGCCTTCCAGTTGCGGAATTACAGATACTACAAAGTATCCGGTTCCTTTAGGAGCTCTTGTCGATTTGCGAAAATATAAAGAGATTAGCGTTAATTCGTTAACTTATATGAAGATTCCGCTTGTGAAAAAATACGTTGGCGAAGGAATGAACTTTGCTGCGGCGAGCAAGAAAGCGGAATCGGAAATTTTGGAAGGTTATGGAATCTATGAGGATCTGGGAAATTTTGAAAGTCTGGAGAGCGTGAATGGAGACTTGTCTTATGTATTGCATATGGTTTTCCGCATGATGCGCAGAGGCTCCCCTTTCGAAGTTGGACTTAGTGATGATATGGAGTTTTTCTATGGCGTATCGCCAGCCGCTGTCGCCGCCTTGGGTGAATCTGCGGAACAGTACTATCTGAATACGCTTAAGTCGCTGGAGTATGAGATTGCCTATTTTGCCCATGTGAAGGGTTATGGGCAATGTACGGAATCCCGTGAAAATGAAACACACAGTGTTATGGATCAGAGCGGAAACGAGTGGTTTGGTTTATTCGTGTCATCGGCTTCGATAGTTTGTCGTTCGAAAAAATGGGTGCAGGGATGGAAAAAGATTGATTTCGAAAGTGGATCGATGGTCGATAATCGTGACGGTAAAACGTATAAGACTGTCACGTATAACTGGGGTGGTGTTACGCAGACGTGGATGGCTCAGAGTCTTAACTATGTAGATACGGCGTCTGCAGGTGCTGATAGCGCGTTGAAAAGTAATTTGCTTGGAAAAACTAAGTGCGATAATGGAGATCCCACTTGTGAAATATATGGTCGTTTTTACATGTGGCATGCAGCTATGAATCTTGGCATGTCTGACCTTAACCTGACTTCAGCCTTGCTACGTGATATTGTGTATGAAGACGAAGATGATGAAGGAACGGAAATTTGGGATACCGTAGCCGTGGAGAAAGTATGCTTGGCCGCCGATAGAAACGATAGTACGAAGTATGAATATTGTTCTGGGGAATCGGAAACGGGCGAATGCATGGCCCGTGATACCGCAAGATCTGTATTCGAATACTGCCGTTTTAAATATGAAAGCTGCCGTTTAGATTATTCTGCGTTTACTCGACAATCGGGACGTGTGGTCCATCAAGGTGTGTGCCCGGATGGATGGCGTATCCCCAATAAAGAAGATTGGGAACTTTTAGCAGAAAACGTATCCAAGCAGGGGGCCATCCTTGGTGACGCGGGTGGAAGTGGCTTTGGATATATGGATTTGACGACTATGTATTTTGTAGATGGGGAAACTCCTGAACTAAGGATGGATTATAAAAAGGTTGGGCCTGGTTTCGCATCTGTTCCTGATGTGAATGATGCTCGTGAATTTGCTTATGTCTTCTACGTTTCAGGTAAATTCTCTACTGGCTCATCGTCTGAGTATTATTACGGGAATATAGGATTTGATGATCTTTATAGGGATGTTTACGTCCGCTGCATCAAAAACTAGATCGGCAAGATTCGTTAGAAATACTGTTAGGAGGAAAGGGAAGACGGGCTGCGGCCCGCCTTCTTTTTTTTGACCATTGACCAATATCTGCTGATTTACGACTTTAAACTACTTTATATGTATCACAGAAAATGACAAAAATTTAAAGAAAATAGCAAAAATGCTGAAAATTAAGTAAAAAAGGTAAATTTTTATCATAAAACTATTGACTTTTTGATTTTTATGGTTTATATTTAGGAAACGAAGACAGCTCGGCTTTGTGGCCGAATAGCTGTTTGTGTTAGGAGGAAGCAATGAAGGATGTACTAGAGTACTCGGATTATCGCCAGTACATTGCGGACTATTACGCCGAGAAAAAGGCTAAATCTGCGTTTACTTGGCAGTCGTTTACACGGGCGGCCGGTTTTTTTTCGCCTGTGTTCCTTAAGTACGTGAGTGAAGGGCGCTCCAACTTGAGCGAAGATGCGGCGGGCAACGTGGCCGCGGCAATGGGCCTTCTCGGCTATGAACAAGAGTATTTCTGTGAAATGGTCAAGTTCGACCGTGCAAAAACGGACGACGAAAAAAAGTTTGCTTTCAATAAAATGTTGGCTATTGCCGAAATGCATAAAGTGAGGGTCGTCGAGGGCGATTCTTTCCGCTATTTCGAAAGCTGGAAGAATCCCGTGCTCCGTGAACTTGCCCCTGCGATGCCTGGCGCAAAGCCTTTGGCGATGGCGCGTGCATGCCGTCCAAAGATTTCTGCTGCCGAAGTCAGTGAATCGTTGAACTTCATGGTCAAGGCGAATTTGCTCCAGAAAGACAAAGACGGAAATTACGTACAGACCGAAAAATCGGTGACGACGGGCCCTATGGCGGTGACGCCTGTTGCGGTTCGCGGGTTGCATCGCCAGATGGGCGAATTTGCGCTGGATGCGATTGAGGGTGTACCGCAGGACAAACGCCATTTCTCGGGCTTAACGCTCGGCATTACTCAAAATGCTTATGACGAAATTGTTCAGGAAATTGCCGAATTCCGCAAGAAAATTATCGCGATTGCGACAAGGGAAGACGATACGGACGAGGTTTACCGTCTGAATGTGCAATTTTTCCCGATGACGAAAAAGAGCGTGGATAACAAGGGTTAGGAGGATAACATGAATTACTCAAAAATGTGCGGACAGTTTGTTTGTAAAATGGCTGCGTTGAGATTCTTTTTGTTTGCATGTTTAGCCATTGTCTTGAACTTCGCTATCGCGACTTTCTTTGCAGTGCTCTTTGTGGGGTGCTCAATGGGTGGCTCTACCGAAGAAACTAGCCAGTCTATAGGCGGCCCTTCAGAAAATTCAAATGTTCAGGCGTCGCTTGAAAATATTTCGGTGAAGGGGCTTGCCATGGTGGGCGCCCGGCCTGAACCTCTTGATTCGGCAAAACCGGAAATGGGCGTGTCTGTCAGTGGAATGCCGAAGGGCTCCGTAGTGACGCTTTACGAACTGGACGCCGATTCTCTCGAAAAGACGGGAGTGTCCTTCGCGGATACGATTGATAACGATGGCGGCATGTTCGATATTCAGGGCGTGACGCTAAAGTCCCCGTATGTGTGGATTACGGCTGTTGAAAGAAATGGCTTGACCATGAATGTTGATGGTTCTTGGGGGGAACGGCATGATGATGTGCTTAGCGTGAATGCGATTGTTGATGTCAGGGATTCGTCTCCTGTCACTGTTGATGTGTTCTCTGATTTGGTGGCTTATCGAGTACGGGTCCTGATGCTCGTCGGGAATGATTTTGCGGACGCCATGGCGCAGGCCAAACGGGAAATTCTCGAAGCGTTTGGAACCTACGGTGTTGCTTTCGACAGCTTGGATCGTACGGGCCTGGATTACTATGCGATGCAGTCGGTATTTGTAAGGGTTGTATTTTGTTTGTATGGTTCCGGGAACCTCATGGCTAGCGCCCCAATCTCGAAATCGTTTGAACAGACGGGATCTTTCTTAAGAGAAAAAGAAGAAGTGAAACGTGGAGTGAGGACGGTCTTTAATGATTTGAGATTTAAACTGAGCATTCCTCAGGGGGTTTACGAAAAGATGGGGCCCCAAGTGGCAAGGGAATACCAGGCGATGCTGCTTTATGAAAAATACCTTGCGGGAATGATGTCTGTGATGCTCGATGCCGGACGCTGCACCGCTGAACAGGAGGGAACTTCTGTAGATGCATCCGAAGGATATCGCAGTTCTTCTGAATCAAAAATCAGTATTGTTTGCCGTTCGGGAAATTGGCATTTAGCTTATGAACAGGTTCCGCATACTTTTGGCACGATGACGGACGCTCGTGATGGTCATGTTTACAAGACGGTGACTATAGACTTTGGTGACAAAACGCAGACATGGATGGCCGAGAACTTAAATTATAAGGGTGTCAAGACAAATTGCCTTGGCGGTCATGAACAAAATTGCGATATCTACGGAAGCCAATATGATTGGCATGTAGCGATGGGACTTAGTGACTCTATCTTTTTGGTTGAATTTGCTTCCATGCAGGAATGCATTGACTCCTTGTCTCCGCGATATTCGACAACACCGATGCCGTATGATTCCGTGTATATCGAAAAGTGCATTGCGGGATTACAGGAACCGGATTCTACCGATATTGAAAAATGCAAGTATTATGGTGGTGGAATTCCTGTCAATTACGACTCTATACGAGCTGTGTTTGATATTGAAATCCGGGAACGTTGTGAGGAATATCTGAACGCACCGGCAAGTTTTATCGATGCTGGAAAGGTGAACATGGACAGTCTCGCAATCACTCAGGGCGTGTGCCCGGATGGCTGGAGAATCCCCAATTTTGACGATTGGGAGGCTATCTTCGGATATATTGACCGTAAATGGCGTTCTAATGTCGAAGGGAGGTTCTTGCTTGCGGCCCCCTCTATAGAGGATCCTTTTGGATTTAACTTGTACAATACTGTCGAAATGGAATGGGACGGCGATAGATCGTTATTGATTAAAAGAATGCTGGGAGACTATATCATGATATCCAAAAGTGACGATAGGTATAGGCCTCGGGCTGGCTTCGTCAACATGACGGAGGTGATTAATACGTCATACAGGTTTAATTATGATGCCGTCGGGATTGACGCTTTCTTCAGGAACTTGTTTGTCCGTTGTATCAAGGATTAAGGGGGATATATGTTTAGTAAGAATAAAATAATTTTGGGCTGCGCTGCGGTGATGCTTGTGTTCGGCGCTTGCTCCAATGAAGATGCTAGTGCTGTTGCTCCGGTTGGTGCGCAAAAAGTGGAATCTGGGGAAAATGCCGCGAAGGTGGGCGCGGTCGAAGATTTGAGCAACGCCCATATAGAGGGCCGTGCGGTCAATTTGTCGGATATGGACAATGGCCAGAAATTCGAGTATCACAGTTACGAAATGGCATCCAAGGTGAGGGTGTATGAACTTGATTCGGTAACGCTTGATACGACAGGGACCATTTGGAGAGGCTTTGTTCTCGATACGAATGGAAACTTCCGCTTTGACAGCTTGTCGTTAAATAGTCCCTTTGTGATGATTGAAACGGAACCGACAAAAAGCTCTCATTTGCAAATTAGCCCCAGGTTGATTGTTGACGTTCGAAAAACGAATAGCGTATGCGTCAACATGCTCACGTATCTCGAAAGCTTCCGTTTACGTCACTTGGTCCAGACGGGTGTGCCTTTTGATTCCGCAAAGGCTATGGCGCAGCGTGAAGTCCTGGATGCTTTCGGCTTGTACGATGAATCTCCTGATTATGAGAAGAAAGACAATGAGCATGCTCAGGATTATTTGAATTTTACAGGATTCTTCTTCAAAAATATATTTATGGATTCCGTAGCGGAATCGTTTAGCCAAAGCGGATTGTTAAGAGGTCTCGATAGCTGGTCTATGCAATCGCTCATTAGCTGGGCTTCTAACACGGTAGAGGCTAATGGCAATAGTTTGGAAATTCCTTATGAGTATTACGAAGCCATAGGTAGGACGGACTATTATCAGCATTTGTACAAGCAGGTGAATTTTGCGATAAATTTCTTGTCGGCTTTGCATGGCCTAGGCAAATGTACTGCAAATATTGAAGGTACCGATTACGAAGTCTCGGATGGTTACTTCACCCTCAGATGTAAAGACAATCAGTGGAAAATTTCATGGAACGGATTCAAGAAAATTGACTATTCCGTGGGGACGATGACGGATAATCGTGACGGGAAAACGTACAGGACGGTTACATACAACATTGAAGGAACCCCGCTGACGGTGATGGCGGAAAATTTAGACTTCGGTGATGGCGCCCATAAGGAATGGTGCTTCGATGCCAAGCCGGAAAATCCCAATTTATATGCGAGCGAGTTGTATAATGTTCGCCCCGCAGAATCTTCGGGTTGCGGTACCTATGGTGGCTTGTATAGGGCTTTTGACGCTTTGTCGCTAGATACGACGTTCTTGGTAGAAAATGCGTTTGATACATGCGTTGCCAATTATCAAAAATACTGGCAGGGCGATGGACCGGTCGTTATTGATTCTAATGAACTTCGTGAGACTTGCTATTACGTTTATTTGGATGAAACGAAAATTACGAAATGGGCTGATTCTGTTGAAACCGCTAATGGCCATATTCAGGGAATTTGCCCTGATGGGTGGCATATTCCTTCAGTCGTTGAATGGAAAACTTTGTGGTCGCATTTGAATGGCTCGAATATTGGTGAATCTCCGTTCTGGGACCCCTCGGGTTTTGCGTTGAAATATGTAGGCCAAAAAACAGATGAGAGCGATTTTATTGGCGTAGATGACGGTATTTATTTTGCAACGAAACCCGGATCTATTTCCGAGTATGACAACTGGTTATGGTCTTGGGCGTATCAGGTGGGAAGTGCGAGTTATGGCTACGGTGTAGGCGTTGTGACCTCGTTCGTCCGCTGCATGAAAAATTAATCCCTCTAATTGAGTGTTAGGAGGAAAGAGGGATAGAAGACGGGTTGAGGCCCGCCTTCTTTTTTTTGTCACTCCCGTTGTACGCATGTCATTCCCGCCTCCGAGCGGGAACCTCCTTGTGTAAATATTGTATCTTTATACCATGTTGCACTTTACGTGCGTAATGAAGGATTTGTTATGAAACCAGGTAAGACAGAACTCCGCTTGAATGCTGAAATTGAGAAACGCGGTGCACTTTTTGCAGTGTTGCTCGACCCCGATACTTCGGACGAGGCTGCCTTTGTGAAGGCTGGTGCGATGGCTGCGGAAAATGGTGCGGACTTGCTTTTGGTTGGCGGTTCTTATCTCGGAAATTTCACGCTTCCGAAGCAGGTGGCGGCTCTCAAGGCTGCTGTGAATTTGCCGGTGGTGCTTTTCCCGGGTGGTGCGTCTCAGGTGGTGCCGGGTTTTGACGCGATGCTCTTTATGACGCTTGTGAGCGGTCGCAATCCGAATTACCTCATCGACGAACAGGTGCGCGGTGGCGCTTTGGTGCGTGCGCTCAACATGGAAGCGATTCCGACGGCGTACCAGCTCATCAACAGCGGCAAGCGTACGACGGTGGAATACATCAGCGGTACGATGCCCGTACCTGCCAACAAGCCGAAGCTCAGCATGGTGAACTCCATTGCCGCAGAACTCATGGGCATGCGTTACGTCTATCTCGAAGCGGGGAGTGGGGCTGAAGCTCCTGTGCCCGTGGAGCATATCGCATACACGCGCAAGGCGACCGAGATGACGATTATCACTGGCGGTGGTATCAAGGACCCGCAGACGGCTGCAGTCCGTGTGGCGGCTGGTGCCCAGATTATCGTGACGGGTACGCTTTGGGAAAAGGTCGAAGACCCGGCTCTGTTGAAGGAATTCGCTTCTGCTATCCACATCAAGGGATAGTTCCTGAAACATTCTTGAAAAACAAAAAAGTCAGGTTTTGAAACCTGACTTTTTTAATGCCTGAAAAAGGAGATGCCCGCTTTCGCGGGCATGACAAATTGTTACTTGGTGCTTATTGAGGTTGCGTAGCGCTTAGAATCGGAACAGCATGCCGAAACGCATCTGACCATCGCGAACGCCGTCTGCACGGCCTACGTTCTTGATGGTGGCCCAGTCGAACTGCAACACGTCGGAGAGCATTACGCCCACACCGAAATCTACTTCGTTGCGCTTGCCCACGCGGTCGTAGAGATAGCCCAGGCGGAGTGCAATCGTGTTAGAATAAATGAATTCCGTACCGAAGTTGAACACGCCCTGGAGGAATGAATTCGTGTCGTCATCAGGATCGACGATGTCTTTCCAGCAAGCGATGTAGAACGGTTCCGGATCGCCCTTCTCGTCATCTCTCACGACTTCGCGGTTGTAGTCGAAAGCGACTGTCCACTTGTAGTCAGCCATGCTGAGAATTTCATAGGAGAGGCCGAAACGCCAGGTCAGCGGGATCGGGTCTTCGATGGTCTTATCGACGTAATAAACGCTCGGACCGATGTTCGCGAGCACCAATGCGATGTTCAGCTTCGGGACGATGAAGTTCTTCTTCAATACACCGATATCGAAAGCGTAACCGAACGTCGTGGCTTCTTCTTCGCCGGCTGCAGCGCCAGAACTCAAGTCGGAGTAGAAGAACTTGATGGAGAGGCCGAGGCCCCAGTCGTTCGGGAAGCGCGTGCCGTAGCTGATGCCACCGACGATTTCAGAACTGTTGTATGCAACGAGATCGTCTGCATCCAAATCGCCAGAAACGACGGTCGAACCGAACGAGACGAAGTTCACGGAAACACCGAGCGTTCCCCAGTCGTTCAGCGGGATGGTCATGCCACCGTAGAGGTGGTAGAGGTCCGGGATGTTGAGGACCGGCAAAAGCTTTTCGTAGAAAGCGGTGAGCTGGTAGTCGGCGTCCTTGTACTGCTCCATGCCGTTCGCGGTGCTGAACCAGACGTCGTTGCCTTCGGGGAGTACAGCCCAGACCTTGTTGGTCGAAAGTCCGTTGCCTTCGTGGTAGTGCGTCCATTCGTCGTCACGTTTGGTGACAGTCGGGTCTTCCTTGGAGCTACGTTCGAGTTCGGCCTTACGACCACTTGCTGTGGCGTAGTCCGGCATGTGGCGCCAGACGCCGAGGTTGGTCGCAATCCAGATGGCGCCCTTGCGGTCAACGGAAACGTCGTTCACGGTGTTGTTGGCGAACTGAACCTGTTCCCACTTGCGGAGCGTGAAGTGCGAGAGACCGCCCTGGTGGGCCGCCCAGACGTGGCCCGAACTATCGACAGCGAGTGCAGTCGGGGAGAGGTCCATGATGCCGTCTTCCTGGTTGAACAGGCTCCAGCGGTCTTTGTCGTTTGCGCTCTTTTTCGGGGTGAGGCGTGCGACACCGGCCCCATCGACGGCGACGTAAAGTTCCTTGCGGTTTTCGGACCAGACCAACGCGTTAATCTTTTGGCTCGGGAGCACCTTGCCCTTCTGTTCGAAGGCGCCGTTGCGATAAACGAAGAGACCGTTGTCCGTACCAATCCAGAGCGAGGCGCCCTGCTTTGCAAGTGCGGTGACGTGGCGTTCGCCGAGTTCTTTTTCGAAGGTCTTCCAGCCCTTGCCGTCAAAGCGGAAAAGGCCCTTCGGCGTTCCGACCCAGAGTTTTTCGGTGAGGCTTTCGTAGAGGATGGCCGTGATGGTGTCCTTGACGACCAGGTCCCAGGGCATCTTGACTTCGACCACGTGCGATTCGTCGTCCGCGTTTTTCACGTCATTGAATGCTTTCACGACTCGGGTGTATTCGTCGAGGCCGCGTTCCGTGCCGACATACGTGCGTACGGCGTCCTTGATTTTGGCGTTGCCCTGCAAGGTGACGGAGTAGTAGTTCACCCACTGTTCGCCGTCGAACTTGAGAACGCCTTTCGAGGTGCCTGCCCAGAGTTCGCTCTTGTCGAAGAATCCGTTCTTGGGGCGTGATGCCATGTGCGTAAAGAACGGGGTCGTTTTTGCGTCTGCGCTGTAGGAGCTGCGCCATTCGTCGGCGAGAGGGCCAAATGCAAGCCCTGCCGGGTTGTAATACATGGCGGTTGCGTCATCGGCGAGTGCGGCTCCGACTTCGCCCATACCGAGCTGGCGGGCGCCGACCGGCATCTGAAGGGTGATGATGGCCGAACCCGTGGCGAGCGCCATGGCTGGTGCCAAAAGAATAGCTGATAATAATGACTTACGCAAGTTGCCTCCAATCCGGGACGTTATAAGTGTTTCCGTGTGTCGGGACTACAGCCTTCCATCCGGACTTGCTTGGGTTTTCCCAAGGTTGCTTCGGTAAAAGCTTGCAGTCGCAGCCCAAAACATAGGGGGGTAAAATTTCCGCATGATTGCGAATCTGTTCGCGGGTGATGAAATTTTCCTCGCTGACGAATTTACAATAATTCTTGCCTTTCGGACCAATCACGATTCTGTAAGTGGCGGTGCCGGCCTTGTCCCCTTCGTCAATCGTCTTGATTGTCTCTTCGAGAGTTTGGTTCCACTGGTCTATGTATAATTGCCTTTGCTCTGGCGAGAGGTCCTGGGTTTCGAGCCATGCCCTGAGGGATGCTTCGGAGGGCTTCACGGCGGTGAGCGTCTCGCGGGCGGGGCGCCCGATGGCGGCGTATTGCCCCGATACATCGATGACCGGTTTAGATTCTTCTTTTTCGTCTGAATTGTGCGTGCCTACGTAGATGCCGATTCCGGCAAGGACAATGGACAGTAGCACAATCGCAATGACGATGATGATTGATAGCATATTTAAATCCGTTTACAATAAATCTTTACTCTCAAAAACTAGCATTTTCTATTTTATAAGATAGGAGATATTATGTTAAAATTAAAGTTTTTTCTTGTGTTGCTTGCCTGTAGTGTTGTCTGGGCGGTTCCTTTCAAGGTTGAAATTGTCAAGAACGGTGATGGAGAGCCCATTCGTGCGGGCCAGCTGATTCAAGTCCATTATAAAGGATATCTGGCAGTGGATAGTGCTACTGTGAACCAGGCGGCGACAGATTCTACAGTTGAAGCTCCTTATTTTGCGAATTCTTACTACAGCGGTTCGCCCCTCGAATTCACTATTGGCATAGGTCAGGTGATTGAAGGTTGGGACAAGGGCCTTGTGGGCATGAAGGTGGGTGAAATCCGCAAACTCTCCGTGCCGTCGGTGATGGCGTACGGCGACAACTCCCTCGAAGGCATTCCGCCCAATAGCGACTTGATGTTCGTTGTTGAACTTGTTCATGCAGACAAACCGCTTGAAGCGGACAAATTCCCTACTGATGTAGATAAACTAAAATGGCGCGACGTGGGTCGCGGACTCAAGGTCTTCGATGAGAAAACTGGAAATGGCAAACAAAATATTGCAGGTAATATAATTAAGGTTCACTATACGGGCTGGCTCTTGTCGGGCCGCAAGTTCGGCAGTTCCAAAGACCTGGGCAAGCCGCTAGAAGCTGTTATGGGCGCCGGCAAGATGATCAAGGGCTGGGAAACGGGCCTCGAAGGCATGCGCGAAGGCGGCGTGCGCTGGTTGCGTATTCCTCCGGCTCAAGGTTACGGCGCTACGGCGTTCTCGATGATTCCGCCAACTCCACGCTTTTGTTCCGCGTCGAGATGGTCTCGTCAGATGTTGATCCGGAGCTTGCGAAGAATATGGACTTCTTCCCGGATACGACGCTCCTCAAGTACGAAAACGGCCCTGAAGGTTTGCGTTATGTTGTCGTGAAGCAGGGCGAAGGCGAACCGGCTCGTTCTGGACATCGCGCGATTGTGCATTATACGGGCTGGATGGTGAACGGCTACAAGTTTGACAGTTCCCGCGACCGCGGTCAGCCGTTTGCGTTTGAGCTCGGTGCAGGCAATGTCATTCGCGGCTGGGAACTCGGCGTGCAGGGCATGCTGCCTGGCGAAAAGAGAATCCTCGTCGTTCCGCCTGGCCTTGGCTACGGTAGTCGCGGCGCAGGCCCGATTCCTGGTGGCGCAACGCTCATCTTCGCTGTGGAATACCTCGGGGAAGAATAGCGGCGGAGCCGCAGTAGGACAAATGCGTAAGCCGAGCGTTGCGACAAAAACTTGTTTTGGCATAACCGAGGCTAGCATTTGGCACTTGAACGAAGCGAGAGTGCAAGTGGACAGGATTGCTGTCAGGAACTGCTTGTGTTAGTTGCTTGCAGGCTCGCTTTGAGGTGTGAGCGATTGTGGACGAGAAAAAAGCCCGACGGTCGGGCTTTTTCCATATAGTTTTACTTTTTTGAAAAAATTACATAAAATTTCAGGACAAATGGGCGAAAAAAGCGTGTTAATGATATAGGGGCCAAATTAAAACCATTCCCTAAAGGAAAACGAATGACTGAAAATAACACGACTTCAGAAAAGAAAGCCTACTACATCGTTACGAACGCGCAGGGGGAACAGTTCTTGCTTCCGTATTACAGTGAAACGTTCCGTGTGCTGATGGATGACAAGGACACTATCCGCGATATGCTCAACTGCCTGCTAGGGCTTGACAGTGACCACGAAATTATCGATCTCGACTATGAGTTCGAGAAACCTATTGATATCTTTATGCCAGAAGATGACGCCGCACGTCTTGACGTGTGGGTAACAACAAAGGACAATCGCTATTTTAACATTGAGCTGCAAAATAGAAACCATCCGTTCTTTCTCGACCGTCTCAAACTCTACAATTCTTACCAGACACTGCGTGGCAAGTACGAATACAACCGCTCAACGTATTTCAAGTCGATGGATGAAAAACAGCGTAGTGTTCATTTTTATGAGCTTCCTGAAACAGTATCTATCTGGCTTTGTAATTTCCAGATTCTCAAGTCGAGGAACATCTTTAAAGATACTTGGGCGGTCTATAGCGAAGACGATGTCAACAATAGCGACTCAGCACATAGGGCACTTCCCGTTTTTAATAAAAATAGATATATTATAGTGGATCTTCCGAATTTCAAGAGGTTGCGAAAGAACATCAGTTCACGTGAGGACTACTGGCTGAAACTCTTGTCGCAAGGGCCACTTGAAGTTCCCGAGTCAAAGGATCCGATTTTTAGGGACGCACTGAATCGTTTGCGCGTAAGTCACATAAAGCCTGAACTGCTTAAAGTCTTGGAGGAACATATGTTCGATAAACACGCTGATGAAGCTATCGAAGCCGAAATTTGGCTTAAAGCAGAAGCTAAAGGTGCTGCCAACGAACGTGCTAAGAATGAAGCCTTAAATGACAAAAAGGTCGAATTTCTTCGTGCGCATAATGTTCCTGAAGAATTGATTGTTGCGATGGAAAAAATCAAGTAAAGAAAAACACCAGCGAAGTGTGCTTGTGTTAGTTGCTCGTAAACGAGAGTGCTTGTCATTCTGAGTGGCAAATAGCCACGAAGAATCCAGTGTTTTTTCGTTGCTTTATCACCCCGGTTTTATGACCGGGGCTTATTGTTTATTGCAAATCTTTGGGCAAATATTTTTTTGGTACCTTGTAGCCTACGTTGTATAGCCTTCGTACGTAATTTTCGTCTTGCAGGCGCTTTTCTGATTCCTGAACGAGTTTTAGCAGAAGTTTGGCTTCTTTCCCTGACTGGATGCGGATTACAGTCCACCAATTGAGCAATCCATACAGCATGAAAAAAGCGCTTAATCCTAAAAGGAGCACTCTGATTTTTAGCGGAATTGTTAAACTTGGAATAAAATAAATGGCGCTCCAGCAAACGGCCCAAATTGCTGTGTAAATGAGTGCGCGTTTTAGAGGAATGCCGACATTGAGCCATTTCTTGTCGATTCCTTCCGCAGCGGGTTCGTGGAAGGCTTTGCATAGAAAATCCTTGCTGCATTTTGGGCAAGTTATTAACGGAGACTGGTAACCGAATGAGTTCCAGTCTTTTGTGCTCTGAGATTCGTTTTCTATTGATTTATGGCAATGAGGACATTTCATGCCCATAATGTAGCTTAATTAAAAAATGCATTCTCAAACCCCTAACCACTTATAACAGACGAAAGAACGGCTCTGCAAGCCTATAGACGAGAGACGAAAGAAATAAAAAATGGTAATTAATTTTTAATTCAATAATTTAATCCCTAACCACCGACCAATAACTAATAACTAGTAACTAATAACTCATCTCCCCCACTAACCACTTCCTACTAATTACTATATTCCTTTCACCTCTCGTCTGTCCTCTAAAACGCCTATTGACAAAAAATCCATACCAAATGTTTACATAGCAGGGTTAAGCCAGTAATATTTAAATATTTTAGTTATTGATGGTTACTTTTTCTGACATAGCGGACTACCGCGACTTCTTGAAGGAATTCTACGACAGGCGCAAGGTCGAGATGCCCTTCTACAGCTACCGCATGATGGGTGATAAGCTAGGGCTAGACTCCAGCTATCTCTATCGGGTATTGCAAAAAAAGCAGCATCTGCCTGCTCATGCATTACCTGCGGCTAAGGAAATCCTTGCGCTGTCTGGTCGCGAGGCCGAGTATTTCGACCTGCTCTATTCTGCTGCTGTCAGCAAGGATAAGACTAAGCGCGAAGAATTGATGGCGAAAGCCCTCTCGCTCCGTGACGTGGAGCGCCATTCTTTACAGGCAGCTGAACTTAAACTCCTTGAAAACTGGTGGATTCCTGCGGTACGCGCCTACCTGGAATTGAACGGTGGGGTGGTGAACGTCAAACGCATCGCCAAGGACCTCTGTCCGCCGATTACCGAGGAGCAGGCTCTCGAAGCCATTGAAACTTTAAAGAGCGTCGGTCTCGTGAAAAAGCTTGCATCGGGTAAGCTTGCGTTGACCGAAGCCCATTTGACAGTAGGGGGCCCCGAAAAGGCCAAGGCTGTGCGCAATTTCCAGCGCCAGGTTCTGAGCCTTGCGAGCGATGCGCTCGAAAATGTCCCCGTCAATGAACGCAATATTTCTACACTGACCCTTTCTGTAGATCAGTCCTGCTTCGAGGATTTGGGTGACATGTTAAGGGAATTCCGCCGCTTAGTCCAAAAAAGAGTGGATGGGGCCAAGAATCCCGATCGTGTTATGCAGCTTTCTATGGCGTTTTACCCGGTTGCACGTAAAGCTGGGGCTGTGGAAAATACTATAATAGGGGAAGGTGCAGGAGATAAAAAATGATTAAACGGGCGTGGACATATGGAATGGCGGCATTGGCTTTCTGCTATGTCGCCTGCGATAGCGGTCGTACCGCGGGATCGTCGATGGAGACGGAAAACTCCATCGCGGTGCTTGTTCAATTGGCCGATGGCACGCCTGCTGCACGTATGGACGTTATTGTCCGCCCTGAATCTTATTTGTCGGGTGCATCCGAACTCGGGTCGGACTCCCTCTTCCAGTTGCACTTTGAAACCGATGAGCAAGGTCGGGTTGTTCTGACGGATGTTCCGTCGGGTTCCTATGTAATTGAAGCTCGTAGCGATGTCAAGAATCTGAAGGGCTTCGAGAAGATTGCTTATGTTGAAGCCGATACGACGACTCCTCTTACGGTTGAGGTCTCGGAGCCGAGCAAGGTATCCGGTCATGTCGGACTTCCGCAATTGGTCCGCCGTTCGGCGACTGTTTCTGTGCAGGGCTTGGACTACCAGGTCCCGATGGATTCTACCGGTTACTTTGAATTTGAATCGCTGCCCAATGGTAATGTTGAAATTGTCGCTTTTGTAAGCGAAGATGAAACCGATTCTATCACGGTTTACGGCAAAATCGAAGCGGACGTCGGAACCAAGTCTAGCAAGAAGCTTTACCTTGGCGACTCTGCGTATGTCAAGAAATACTTTGTATTTGATGACTTCGAAAATGGTGCTGATGATTGGAAACCTTCGGCTTCCAAAAATGCTGAAGTTAAGCTGGACGTAACTTCTGCCGGGCATAACCGTAAGGGCAAGGTTGCACACTTTGTCTGTGAACGGGATTCCGCGGCAGACTGGGATTGGACTCTCATCGGTCGAGAACTCGGTGGCTTTGTCGATATGAGCGAACTGGATTCTATCAGGTTCTGGGCTCGTGGCTCTGTAAAGTCTCGGATTTCATTCGCATTTGACGTGCTCGTGAATAGCGATTCCGTGACAAGTGCGGACAATATAAAATCTTGGCGCCATTTTGAAGTGGATACGGCTTGGACTCGCTATACTGTGATTCCGTCACAATTGGATACTGCGGATAGCAATGGCGGTAACGTCGGTTGGGATGCTGTCAAGAAACATGTGACGAAGATTAGCATCTTTGGTGCCATGGGTACTGAAGTCTGGGTTGACGATATCGAGGTCTATGGTTATGGAATCTTTGATCCGTACGCACCTGTTACAAAAAATGCTTTGAAAAAGAGCGATTCTAAGAAAAAAGATTAGTTTTATCCATTGTGGACATTTTATCCATGAGACCTGCTACGTATTGCAGGTCTTTTTTTGTTGCTTGGTGGTAGATTTATTTATGGTGTATGGGATTGACCTTATTGGGTCAATCTAAAGGAGTGTGTATGAGAAACAAGAAAATTATTACAATGGTGGGATTGCTTGCCGGTTTTGGCGTGAATGCGCTTGCCGATAACCCCATTTCAACTTATCACTATTTGGCGGACCCTTCCTGTGCTTCCGATGGTGATACTTTCTACATCTTGACCGATGTCGATGATTACAGCCCCCAGCAGAACTACAATTACGACATCGTGGGGCTTAACGCGTTCTCCTCTCAGGACATGAAGAACTGGACCGACCACGGCATGATTTTCCGCTCCAAGCGAGAATTCGGGGATTACCCCAACAATACCTGGGCTTCCGGCATCGCTGTCCATAAGGGCAGAATCTACATTGTTT
This sequence comes from Fibrobacter sp., assembly GCA_017520105.1. The sequence continues at coordinate 8,255 of JAFWRL010000098.1, read as the reverse complement.
ATCCCAATGGCGCCAGCGGCGTGGGCATGCTTACCGCGACAAGCATCGACGGTCCCTATACCGACCCCGTCAAGGAAACCCATGGCGTGAACTACATCGCCGCTTCCTTTGGCTCCAGCGTAATCGGTGGCTGCGATGGCATTGTTCACTGTTTTGACCCGGGCATCTTCATTGAAGAAGATGGTACGGGCTATGTGATTTTCGGCGGCGGTGAAAATGGTCAGCGCCCCTATGGCAACAACCTGGACATCATCAAGTTTACCGAAAACATCGGCAAGATTACCATCGACAAGAATTCCCTGACTCGCGTCAGTGCACAGAATTCCTTCGAAGCCCCCTATATCCACAAGAAGGGGAACAAGTACTACTTGAGCTTCAATACGCCTCCGCAGGTCATCGATTACGGCATGGCTGACAAGATTACGGGCCCTTACACGTTCGTTGGAACGGTCATTCCTGGAATCAGTGCGGTGCCCGATGCCCATAACGAGGGTGGCAACAACCACCAGGGCTTTGCGGAATTCAAGGGCAAGTGGTATGCCGTGTATCACGACCGCCGCCTGGTCACTGCGAGTGAACATCCGGGTTCCTGCACCCAGTCTGGCCAGTGCACCAATAGCCCGAACAAGGAAAACCACAGAAGCGTGTCCATTGACGAACTCACCTGGAATGGCGACAGGATGAACAAGCTGACCTTCACCCGTGAAGGCCCGAAGCAGATCAAGAACTTTGACCCTTACAAGACCTACAAGGCGCTCACCAGCTCCAAGCAACGTAACGTGCGCAGCCGTACCGACTGGACCAAGGGCAAGCCCGTCGTGCATGTGTTGACTCCACTTGCTACCAAGGAATCCTGGATTCGCGTGTCTGGTGTGGACTTTGGCAACGGTGCCGAGAACCTCCGCGTCAAGGCGGCAAGCGTGGCTGACGGCAACAAGATTGAAATCCACACAGGGAGCGTTTCCGGTACGCTTGCCGGTACCTGCTCCCTCGCAAAGACGAGTGGCTGGAATGACTACGTCGATAACGATTGCGAGATGAAAGGCCTTACTGGCGTTGTCGATGAACTCTTCTTCGTGTTCAAGGGAAGCAAGGATTCTACTATGGGCGTTCTGGAATGGGAATTCCAGGGAGCCAAGCGTGAACCGGAACCGCAGAAACCGTTTGGCGGCAAGGCTTGGGCGATTCCGGGCAAGATCGAGATGGAAAACTTCGACGAGCCTGGTTATGGCGCAGGGAACGATTCCTATTCCGATAGCGATTCCGACGACCACGGTGCTGAATCCAACGGAGGCAAGAGCTATCGCGAAGGCACAGGCGTAGATATTTACAAGAAGGCGACGGGCTATGTCGTAGGCTACAACCAGGCAGACGAATGGCTGGAATACACTGTGAATGTCGAAAAGGAAGGCGACTACACGATGTTTGCGGCGGTGGCCTCGGGCAGCACGACTGGGAGTTTCAAGCTGTCCGTGGACGGCGAAGACATTACCGAAGAAATTGCGGTGCCGAAAAACGAAGGCGAAGACAACTATGATGATTTCGGCAAGGTCAAGGCCAATGTGACGCTTCCGGCTGGTGAACATATTCTCCGCTTTACCGTGACCGGCGACTGGATGGACATCGACTATATCCAGTTTGCTTCGGGCAAGGACGCCAAGGATCCGGATGAAGGTGATGATGTGGGAATCCGTCCGTCCATGCGCATGAGCGCTAATTCTGCGGCGACTTTTGATGTGTTCGACTTGAGCGGCAAGAAGGTGGCAAGCTTTACGGCCCGCAGCATGGCCGAAGCGAAGAACCTTTGGCGTGAAAGTGCACAGACGAAGAGCGTGCAGGGCTTTAGCCTGATTCGCAACCGTAGCAACGGCATGGTCGCGAAAGTCAGAACGATCCGTTAAAATTCTCCAATAAACACATTCTTCAGGAGGCTTCCCGAAAGGGAAGCCTTTTTCACTTTCAGGCGCTATTAACGCATTGACTTTTTATCCATAATAGATATGTCGGAGTGGGGGCTTTTTCGCACCTTCGAAAATAGTTTTATGAGAAAAGGGTTGGCGGTGTATGGTCAATCCTAAGGAGTGTTATGAAACTGCTTAAAAAAATAACGATGTTTGGATTGCTGGCTGGGTTTGGTGTAAGCTCGCTTGCAGATAACCCTATTTCCACATACCATTACTTGGCGGACCCCGGTGCCGCTGCCGATGATGAATACTTCTACATCATCACGGACTCCGATGACCCGGCTCCGTACAATTCCGGATCATACGAGATTTTTGCTCTTTATGGTTTCCGCAGTAAAGATATGCAGAACTGGACCGACTTCGGCATCATTTACGACGCCCGCAAGGTGAATGGTATCGGCGCTATTTGGGCATCTGGTATAGCCGTGGATCCCAAGAGTGGGACGCTCTACATCGTGTTCCCCGATGGCGGTGGTGGCGGTATTGGCTACATCAAGGCTCCGGGCATTGACGGCCCGTGGACCAATGCGGTGGGCCAGGGCAAGGATAAGCTTGTTGGTGGCCGAGGCATTATCGGCTGCGATGGCGTTTCCTGGTGCTTTGACCCGGGTATTTTCATCGATGACGACGGCACGACCTACGTGACGTGGGGTGGCGGTGAAAGCAATAGCCGCCCGAATACTGATAACTTCGATATCGTCAAGTTGAATGACGCGAAGGATGCCCCGGTGGGCAACGGTTCTCACGTGAAGGTGAACAACTTGCCGACCCGCAAGATGCTTGAAGCTTCTTACATCCACAAGCATGGGAACACTTACTATTTCTCGTACAGTACCGGTTGGCAGCAGGGCGCTCCAACGATTGACTATGGTACGTCTAACAACGTAATGGGCCCTTACACTTGGAAGGGAACGATTCTTGGCGACCCGAGCATGAATGGTCGTAGCATCAACGGCAACAACAACCACCATGGTATTGCCGAGTTCAAGGGCCATTCTTATGTCGTTTATCATGACCGTCGTATTGCGAAGGGCCATAACGGCTTGGAAGTCATCCCGGCGGATGACGGCAGACCGAATCCGAACGAAGGTTACCACCGTAGCGTGTCTGTAGATGAAATGTTCTACAATGCCGACGGAACCATCAAGCAGGTGGTTTGCACCAACGAAGGTCCGGAACAGATTGAAAACTTCGACCCTTATGATGTTTATCCGGCTCTCACGAGTTCCAAGCAGAAGGGCATCCGCAGCCGTTCCAACTTTGTTCAGGGCAAGAAGGCTGAACATGTGTTGCTCCCGCTTTCGAGCAAGGAATCTTGGCTCCGCGTGAGTGGAGTTGATTTCGGTACTGCAGCAACGGGTTTTGTTGTTGAAGCGGCAAGCGCTGCCGACAACAACAAGATTGAAATCCGCACCGGTTCTGCAACGGGTACGCTCGCTGGTACTTGCACGCTCAAGAATACCGGCAGCAAGACTTCTTACGCTGAAACCAAGTGCGACGTGGAAGGACTCAAGGGCATTGTGAAACAGTTGTTCCTCGTGTTCAAGGGCGACAGGGATTCGACCATGGCTATCAAGTCTTGGGGCTTTGAAGGCAGTGGCTCGACTCCTCCGGAACCGCAGAAGCCGTTTGGCGGCAAGGCGGCTGAAATTCCGGGCAAGATTGAAATGGAAAACTTCGATGAACCGGGTTCTGGCCGCGGCAGCGAAATCAAGTCTTACAGTGATAACGATGCCGAAGACCATGGCATTGCGGAAGGCGACAAGAGCTACCGCGAAGGCACTGGCGTCGATATCTACAAGAAGGCTACCGGCTATGTCGTCGGCTACAACCAGGCTGACGAATGGCTTGAATACACGGTGAACATCAAGGAAGCCGGCGACTACACCATGTTTGCATCTGTCGCGACGGACAACTCGACTGCCAGTTTCACGCTTTCTGTAGATGACAAGTCTGTTGCGGAAGTTCCGGTTTCGGGCTCCAGTTGGGATGATTTTGTCAAGGTCAAGGCTAACGTGACTTTGCCGGCTGGTGAACACATCCTCCGCTTCACTGTGACGGGCGACTGGTTCGATATCGACTACATGAATTTTGCCAAAGGCAAGGATGCGAAGGATCCGGAAGAATCATCCGGCGATAGCACGATTGCAATCCATAAGGGAATCCGTATGGACGTCGCCTCTGTCGCAACCTTCGACGTGTTCGATTTGACGGGCAAGAAGGTGGCAAGCTTTACGGCCCGCAGCATGCTCGAAGCGAAGAAACTCTGGCGCGAAAATGCTCAGGCCAAGAGCGTACAGGGCTTTAGCCTGATTCGCAACCGCAGCAACGGCGCTGTGGCTAGAGTCCGCTCGGTTCGTTAGTTTTTAACACTCCTATCCAAGAAAGGCTCCTCGAACGAGGAGTCTTTTTCTCTCCCCACTATTGATTTTTTATCCATAATAGATATGGCTGAGCCGGGGCTTTTCTGAGCCTTCGAAGATAGTTTTATGAGAAAGAGATGGACTCACGGTGTGTGGTCGAGTCTAAGGAGTGAACAATGAGACTACTTAAGAGCGTAATGATGTTTGGAATGGCTGCGGGCTTTGGGGTAAGCGCGCTAGCCGATAACCCGATTTCGAGTTATCACTATCTGGCAGACCCGGGTGCTGCCGCCGATGATACTTATTTCTACGTCATTACCGATTCGGATGACCCTGCTGCATCTAATGCCAATGGCTATAATATCAAGGCCCTTTACGGTTTCCGCACGAAGGATATGAAGAACTGGACCGACTTCGGCATCATTTACGATGCCCGCAAGGTTGACGGTATCGGTGATATTTGGGCGTCCGGTATTGCGGTAAATCCGAACGACCACAGACTTTACATTGTGTTCCCGGATGGCGGTGGTGGCGGTGTCGGCCTTATCGGTGCCGATAGCATTGCAGGCCCGTGGACGAACCCGGTTTCGGGCAACAAGAAGCTTATCAACTACTGGGGTGGCGGCATTGCCGACTGCGATGGCATTGGCTGGTGCTTCGACCCGGCAATTTTCTTCGATGACGACGGCACGGGCTACTTCACGTTTGGCGGTGGCGAAAGCAACAGCCGCCCGGCAGCAAACAACAACAACGATATCTTTAACATTTACAAGCTGAATAAGGATATGAAGGGCTTCGATGTCAGCTCCAAGACGCACCTGAAGATTGGTGGTCCGAAGGCGATGGAAGCTTCGTACATCCACAAGTACAAGGGCAACTACTACCTCTCTTACAGTACGGCCGATTTGCGTATTGCCTATGGTATGTCCAAGAACCCGATGGGCCCTTACGAGTACAAGGGAATCTTCATGGGGAACCCGAACATTGGCGGCCAGAACATCAATGCGAACAACAACAACCATCATGGCATTGCCGAATTCAAGGGGCACTGGTATGTGGCTTACCATGACCGTCGCATTGCAAACGGCTATGACGGTTTGGAAAAGATTCCTGCTGACGACGGGCGCCCGAATCCGGTTCCGGCATTCCACCGCAGCGTGAGCGTCGATGAATTTACTTACAATGCCGACGGGACGATGAAGGAACTGACCTTCACGAAGGAAGGCCCGAAGCAGATTGAAAACTTCGATCCGTATGACTGGTATCCGGCTCTCACGAGCTCCAAACAGAAGGGCATCCGCAGCCGTTCGAACTGGAATCCTGGCAAGGTTGCTGAACATCTGTTGCTCCCGCTTTCGAGTAAGGAATCCTGGATTCGCGTGTCGGGCGTTGATTTCGGCACGGCGGCGACAGGCTTCACAGTTCAGGCGGCAAGCACGACCGACGGCAACAAGATTGAAATCCATACGGGTTCTGCAAGCGGCACTTTGGCGGGTACTTGCACGCTCAAGAATACCGGCAACAAGAATACGTTTGCTGAAACCAAGTGCGAAGTCGAAGGCCTCAAGGGCATTGTCGATCAGATATTCCTCGTGTTCAAGGGCTCTCAGGATTCTACCATGGCTATCAAGGCCTGGGGCTTTGAAGGTAGCGGCTCCACTCCGCCGACTCCGCAGGTCCCGTACGATAGCGTTGCGGTGAAGATTCCGGCAAAGATTGAAGCTGAAAAGTTTGATATTCCGGGAACGGGTCGTGGTGCCGATGCTGAATCTTACAACGATTCCGAAAGTGCAAACCAGGGCGACGCCAAGTTCCGCGAGGATTTGGGCGTTGACATTGTCGAAGGCGGTACGGGCATGGCGATTGGCTATACCGCTGTTGGCGAATGGCTTGAATACACCATTGATGTTCCGGCTGATGGCGAATACGCGATTAAGGCTTCGGCATCGACCGGCATGGAAAATGGTACAAGCTTCTGCTTCTTGGCTGACGGAAAGGCGATTGGCGATACCGTCAAGGTCGAGCAGACTGGCGAAGACTGGAGCGTTTATAAGGAATTCGATGGCGGCAAGGCCACGCTTACCAAGGGCACGCATGTTATCCGCCTCGTGATTACCGGCGACAACGTGAACGTGGACTGGTTCTCTCTAGGCGAAGTGAAGACCGATGCTCTTAAGCCTGCTGTGAAGTTCCAGGCGAATAGTTCCCGCGTCTATCGCGTCTATAATGTGGGCGGCAAGCTCTTGGGTACTGTGGATCTCACGGGCAAGAAGGCCGGTGCCGCTCTCCTCGACGCTGGCTTTACCAAGGGCGTTTATATGCTCAAGAGCGTTGATGGCCGCAAGACCTTCATGACTTCTGTCGCAAGGTAAGAACTTCAATTCATATAATTCCTATAACGTAAAACACTCCGAAGGTCAAGCTTTCGGAGTGCTTTTTTATTAAGTGTTTGTACTTTGTTTTGAACTGGGACTTTTTAATGCTTGTTGAATTTGTTATATGCTTTACAAATAATTAAAAGGGGGGGCTTTGTCCCTTTTGTTGACGTGTCACTTGGTCAACTTAGCTTTGCGTTTGAGAATATCTTCCATGGGAAAACCAGAAATAATTGCAATTTCTTCCTCGGAAAGTTTTCCGTTTGCCAGCAAACCATCTACTATTTCCCATTTTCCGGCTTCTTTGCTTTCGTGAAGATCATATTCGTAAGTCATGTACTTGTTCCTTATGAAAGTATCTGTCTTGTAGAAAGACACCTGGCTGTTGATGGTTACGGTTTCGCTGGAATCTGCGTTCCTGGTCGCAAAATACTTCATATACGCTTTTACGACTGGATTTGCGAACTCCTCGTATTTATTAAAAATAATAAATCTTGCAAGGCGAGAGAAGTGACCAACTTGTTGGGCATTTCCGAGCCGCAGCAGATTTGGAGCGAAGCTCAAAAGTTTTTGAAAGTGAGGTCATTCAAGGTTATGTCTGGATTTTCCCGTGCTCTGTTCTCAAAATGATAAACGGGGTATCCGTGCTCGAAAATATCCATAGGGCAGAGGAAGATTATGTACTGCTCCCGGAGGCTGGTGTAAAAGTCGCCCTTGGAAAGAGCCACGCCGTCGCATACGCTTTGGTAATACCTCGCTCTCTGGGGAAGTTCCTTTGTATCGACCATCTGCATTTGACGCCTTCGGCGTCAGCATCTGCGGCTCAGTCATGTCAGCCCGCAAGCGGTCTGCCGCGACATTCGCCTTGTATGCTATTCCAAATCAAGCGGACGCCTTTGTGCTCCGCGTCGTAACTCAGTACCGCTTCTGGCGTCGGGGTTTCGAGATGGTCGATTACGATACCGAGCAGATGCTCGATGAAGGGCTTGGCGATGTGCGTGTTGCTGAATACTAGCCCGAACATAATCGGGTCTGTAATGTCAAGTTCGTCAAATGGCTTGATGCTCATTTGTTACTCCTGTGAAAATTGTGCTGTTTGTAAACAGGAGCATGTGTAGTGAGTACGCAGAACACCGGTTCACAAACCTGTTGAATGACAGATTGGAAATCCCGCGAAATTTGTGGGGGTGCTCTACGTTGATCGTCAGGGGGCCAGTTTCCCCATAGGGTGTCTGCCTCGAATTGCGTGCCTGTCGAGCGGAACAAAGGGAGGTCGGCGTCAAGCAGATAGTGAAACAACCTGCCCGGAACGAATACCAAGTCGGCAGGACTGATGCTATTGAGAATGAATATACAATTATAGCGACAGTGAGGCAATAGGCTGCTTTACCCCGAAAATCTGCCTTTGTGCGTTACCAAAATGTCAATGATAAAAAATCGGCAAAGTTCGGTTTTTGCGGAAAAGTGATTTAAATTACATCATGGAGATTCCTGCATTTTTGCAAGGATAACAGTAAGGGATGTGTATGAGTTTGAAGCAAATTGCTTTGTTG
>JAFWRL010000097.1 GCA_017520105.1 Fibrobacter sp. | reverse complement strand
GCATGAGCGCCCACGCGGAATTCTAGTTAGTGGACAGTAGGAAGTAGGCAGTAAACAGTTATTGCAATAGAAACTGCACGATTGTCATTCCCGCGAAGGCGGGAATCTCCATTTAGCAAAAGTACCCCGGACGCCGTTTCGGGGCTTTTTTGTAGCCAAGTTAATCATCTTGAGCAAAGCAACTTACCCCACACCACACACCCCAAAGCACCCGCAAGGGAGTGCAGTTCCATCCAATCAATTGCTGTTTAACCGCACTGGATACTTCGGCTTCGCCTCAGCATGACGACAGTTTAACCGCATTGGATACTTCGGCTTCGCCTCAGCATGACGACAGTTTAACCGCATTGGATACTTCGGCTTCGCCTCAGCATGACGACACAAAAAAGAACCCGCTGCGTTATGCAGCGAGTCCTAAAACAGTCTTTAAATCTGTTTCGAATTAGTGACCGAGGAACTTGCGGCCGATACCGAAGTTGTCCTTGTATTCGATGTAATCCGGAACAAAGCCACCCGGGAAGGAGAAGCTGATGTTCACAGAGCACTGGAATTCGTTCATCAACTTGCCCTTGCCCTTGAACTTCTTCTGCTTCTTTTCAATCTTTTCGTCGCCCTTCTTGCCCACGAGAACTTCGGCTTCGCACCAACCCGTATCGCCCTTGGCAAAGACTTCCTTGCCGTCGGTAGAGACGAGCTTGATCTTGGACGGATCGAGTTCCGTGTTGTTACCCGTCGAAGCCCAGAACTGGAGTTCGCCGGAGAGGGAGTTCTTGGTAAGCTTGATGGTCGGCATGGCCATCACGTAGCCCCACTTGTCAACACGCTGCTTGCCGCTCAAATCCGGAATGTTTTCACCGAAAATGAGGAAGTAACCGCGAGTCGTCTTGCGGCTCTTGTTCAAGGCAGCCTGGATATCAGCATTGTTCGGAGCCATCTCGGCCATGCGGAGGAGCAAGTATTCGCTCACGACCGGATCTTCTTCGGAAGTCGCTTCGCTCAAGTTGCGGGCCACATAGATTTTTTCCGTTTCAGTACGGATGTTCTTGATGTCGGATTCGGCAACATGACGGATCTTGGCGACCGATTCAGCAGAGTCAATCTTTGCGAAAGCATTGATGATCGTTGCGTAGTCAACGCCCTCTTGTGCGGCCTGGCGCTTACCGATGTCAGCGAGAGTCTTGACGTATTCTTCGATAGTGGAGTTTTCCTTCACCTGCGGAATATTGATAGCAGCCTTCTCGAAATAGTTGTTGATGAGGTCGCTGTTCAAGTCCTTCTTGGATTCAGCTTCACCCGCACGCACAAGCGCCAAAGTGAAGTTGTCAAAGAATTCGTCGGACATCTTGCCCTTCTTCTTTGCTTCAAGATAAGAATTGATAGCATTACGGAAACGGCCTTCCTTGAGGTGTTCGTCACCGCGTTTTTCGTTCGTACCCTTACAGCCGGTAAGCGAAATCGCCACAGCGGTTGCCAAAGCAGCAATGAAAATCTTCTTCATTTTGTATCCTTCAGATGAAGTTATGTTAAAAACGTTGAAAAGGACTCTTTATCACGTTAAAAAATAAAATACACCCTTTCAGTGGAAATTTAAATAAATAAATTTATACATACCTATTTTTGTAGGTAAATTTTTATTTGGAGTGCTAAAAAATCAATGAATATACTCGTCGTAACTCCAGAAGCGGGGAACTGGAAGGTACCAAGTCCACTGGCGACTGCGGTAAACTGCATGACTCAGGCTTTCGCCGAAGCCGGTTCCAAGGTTGTGACTTGCTCGCCCTTCTATAAAGACCATATTATCGATTCCGACAAGTATCATTGTGTTTACAAAGGCGTAGAGGCATTACAAAACAAGCCTTTCGAGGTCTGGCGCTGCGACGACGACCCGCTCCATACCTATATATATAACGAGGAATATTTCGGGCGCCCCTACATTTACGGGCCTCCGCACTCGCTCCCCTATAGCGACAACCATCTCAGGTTCGCCATGCTCGCCTCGGCAGCACTCGCCTACAGCGCTCAGGGCGACATCAAGTTCCAGGCCATCCTCGGCCACGAATGGGGCGGCGCCCTCGCCGGTGCACTCTGCCACACCGTCTATCAAGAAGCATTCCACAACATCCCGTTTTTCTTCAACATCCATAACATCACCTACGACTTCCATGTCCAGCCCAGCGAAATCGAAAAAATCGGTCTCCCGCCCAAGGACTTCAACATGGACGGCTACGAATTCTGGGGCAAGGTGAGCCTACTCAAAGCAGGCGTCCTGTACGCAAGCAAAGTGCTTTTCCCGTCGTCGGGCTACCGCGACGCCATGCTCAACACGAACCTCCCCGGAGGCCTCAGCGGGTTCCTCAACAGGAACAGCGACAAGCTCCTCGGCATCCAGTTCGGCGTGAACTACAATTTCTGGGACTTCAACGGCGAAGCGAAACTCCCCATCAAAGAAGCGAAACGCGCCGCCAAGGCGAGCCTCGGTCGCCAGTTCGACATGGATCTTTCGCAAAAACTGATTATCTACAGCCACGCGGACATGGAATCGGGCAACGCCTCCGAGACACTTGCGACAATTCTTTCGGACATCGCCAAGCAGAACGCCCTCATCATCGTGGGCATTTCGCCGGAGCACCCCGAATGGAACTACTACCAGGAAGTTTCGCACCAGTACGGCAACTTCGTCCGCGTCCTCCAGTTCGACTCCGAAGAAGCGAACAACAGAGAGAAACTGCGCGACACTCTCGCCGCATCTGACATTTTGTTCGCAGCCAACCTGCAGGAGCCGTCCGCCTCGATTATCCTCAAGGCCATGGCCGCAGGTACACTCCCGCTCACAGGCCGTAACGTCGGCATCGCAAGCATGCTCACCGACTACACCCTCGAAACCGCAGGCGAAGCAAACGCGTTCCTCGTCGATGACGCGAACGCCCCGCACCAGATGTTGCGCCGCATCAAGGACGCCATCAATGTGTATAACACGGAAGTCGCCGATTGGGACAAATGCGTCGTAAACGCCTACAGCGGATTCCACTACGAGTGGGCTAAAACAATTTCAAAATATTTACTAATTTTGGGTGAGCTGGGGCTTTAGCTCAATCGGTTAGAGCAGCGGACTATCAACCCAGCCCCGAAAAATTTTCAGAAAGTACTCCATTGGAAGCCCGAAGGCAAAAGCCTC
>JAFWRL010000096.1 GCA_017520105.1 Fibrobacter sp. | reverse complement strand
GTGAGGCCGCTCGTGAGGAGCGCAAGCCCAAAGACGACGTAATGCTGCCCTTGGAATGCGGCGAGAATGATTTCGTCCTTGGAGAAGAATCCGGAGAACGGCGGAATGCCCGAAATCGCGAGAATCGAAATGAGCGTGCAAGCGTAGGTGAGCTTCATCTTTTTGCGGAGTCCGCCCATCGCATCGAGGTCGTTTGTGCCGACTTGATGGATGAGGCTACCGGCGATGAGGAACAAGCTGCACTTGAAGAACGCGTGCGTAAAGATGTGGAATGTCGAAGCTGTCCAACCGGTAACGGCGACAACTTGCCCAATCTTGCATGCACCGAGCGCAAACATCATGTACCCCAACTGCGAAAGCGTGGAGTAGGCGAGGATGCGCTTGATGTCCTTTTGCGTACAAGCGATGACGGCTGCAAAGACCATCGTGAAGGCTCCCACCCACATGATGAGCGTGAGCGCGTTATCGCAAATGGCAAAGAACGGGAAGAGGCGAGCGACCAAGTAAACACCGGCGACGACCATCGTTGCACTGTGGATGATCGAGCTGACTGGTGTTGGACCTTCCATCGCGTTCGGAAGCCAGATATGCATCGGGAACATGGCGGACTTGCCCCAGCCACCGGTGAAGATGAGGATGGAACCCAAGACTAATGCTTGGGCTTTGCTCATGGTCACGAGACCGAGGTTGATGAAATCTTTTTGGAAATCTGCGAGGGAGAGCGCGTTAATCGTCGAAAAGTCAAAGCTTCCGACAACGTAGCTCACGAGCACAATGCCGAGCAAGAAGAAGCTGTCCGCAAAGCGGGTGAGGATGAACGCCTGCTTGGAAGCGCTTACGGCACTCGGCTTGTGGTACCAGAAACCAATCAGCAAGTAGCTCGATACGCCGACGAGTTCCCAGAAGATGAACATCTGGAAAAGGTTTGTCGCGACGACAAGGCCGAGCATGCTAAAGCTGAACAGCGAAAGCAGTGCGAAGAATTGCCCGGCGGCGCGGTCTTCTCGCATGTAGCCGATGCTATAGATGTTCACCATGAAGCTGATGAACGTCACGACCACGAGCATCATCACGGACAAGGGGTCGATGAGCATGCCGATTCTCGCAACCAAATTGCCCACGAACGGGATGAACGTATGGTCGAAGAGTATCGTCTTTTGCGGAGCGAAGTCCGAGAAGTAGATGATTGCGATTATTCCTGCGGAAACAAATGCAAGCCCGTTGCAGACAACTGCAAGAGCCGCTGCCGCTTTCGGTAACTTGTTGCCAAGGAATAGCCCGTTCACGACGAACGTGAGGAACGGAAGTAAAAGAATCGAATAGCCGAGAGTAATATCATCAATCATGGAGGTCCCTCAACTGGTCAACGTCAAGACTCTTGTGGCGGCGGTACATGGTCACGATAATCGCAAGCGCGATTGCCATTTCGCATGCCGTCACGGCGATGACAAAGATACTGAACAACGCACCTGCGGTAGCATCGTGCGCGGTGAAGTACGCGAAACTGATAAAGTTGATGTTTGCCGCATTCAGCATGAGTTCAATCGAAATGAGCATGCCGATGAGGTGGCGGCGGCGCATCAGGCCCCAGACGCCAATCCCGAACAGCAAGAAAGCGAGAATCAAGCAATTCAAAAGGTTCATTTGCTGGCCTCCTCTTCGGTATCTTCTTTACCGCGACGGGCGACGGTAATGGCGCAGATGAGCGTCATGAGCAAGAGCACGCTAACGACTTCGAACGGGATGATGAACCCGCTTTGGTCGTAGCCGAGCAATCGCAAGGCGAAGTTTTCAAGCGATGAGTAATCGGCGGGCGAATTGACGGTTCCGTTTGCAAGGCCCGGGATCGGCAAGACGCACTTGATCATCACGAACGCAAATGCAATAGAAAGCACGAACGCTGTGAAAATTCGCGGAATTTTTGTCGCGAAAGCATCTTCGCCCAAGTGGCTTGTGAGTAGAATCGTAAACACCACAAAAATCACGACGCCGCCCACATAGACCATCACCTGCGCAAGCGCGATAAATTCCGCATGCATGAGCAAGTAAAGGATTGCTGTGGTGACGAAGCTGAAAATCAGGAACACGGCACTCTGCAAGATGTTCTTGACGGCGACGCAGCAAACCGCAGTCAGCAAGATGACTAAGGCCACGACGTAGAACGCGATATCCGTGCCTTCCATCGGGAAAGAAAGTGGCAAATTCGGGAACATTAGCCTTGTCCCTCCTTCTTGTTTAAAATCATTTCGAGGTCGTTCGGGTCTGTGGTCGCGACTTCGAATTCAGGACTCATGGTGATGGCTCCAAACGGGCATGCTTCTACGCAGAGGCCGCATTGGGTGCAGCTTGCGAAGTGATAGACATAACGCCCGAGAACTTTCTTGCCGGCAATGTTCTTTGTGGCAAGCACGTTGATGGAGGCGTTCGGGCAAGCACGTTCGCACATGCCGCAGGCGGTGCAGCGGTTGTTGCCGTCTGCATCTTCTATCATCTGCAAGCGACCGCGGAAGCGTTCGTGCATCTTGAGAGTCTTTCTGTTTTCGGGATACTGTTCTGTAACGATACGTTTAGGACTGAAAAAGTATTTGAGGGAAACGGAGAGTCCGCAAATAAGGCTCCACGGTCCCGTAATACAACGCTTCAGGTAGCGTTTAAAATATTGAGTCATTGAAAGTTGCTTTTGCATATACTAACCACCAATCACTAACCACTAATCACTATGAAACCTGCTCCTGCTACCAGCAAGACAAGGTTTACGGGCAATAAGAATTTCCATTCAAAGTCCATGAGCTGGTCCACACGCGGGCGAACGAACGTCCAGCGGACCATCATGTAGCACCAGACCATAAAGTAAATCTTTGCGAAGAACCACACGACGCCAGGCACCATCTTCAAGACGTTGTCTACCGCGTCAATGCCGATGCACGGCGGGAAGAATCCACCGAGGAAGCATGTCGTGGCAAGTGCGGAGTTCGTGATGAGCGCGATGTATTCGGCGAGGTAGAACATGGCAAACGGGGTGCCGTTATATTCCGTGTGGTAGCCGCCCGTGAGTTCCTGTTCCGCTTCGGCAATGTCGAACGGAGCGCGGTTCATTTCGGCGGTACTCGAAATAAAGAACAAGATAAAGGCGATGAAACCAAGGACTGGAATCTTGAAAATCCACCAGTCAGCGATTG
>JAFWRL010000095.1 GCA_017520105.1 Fibrobacter sp. | reverse complement strand
GTGTATGTCGGCGTGCCAATCTGGTCATAGACAACGCGGACGGTATCGTGGGACTGTCCCACGTTCAGCATCGTCTTGATGAAGTTCTTGCCGTTGAGGCCGAACACCCAGGCGATACGGACTATGAAATACTTTTCGAGGGTACCGCTCACGGCGAGTTCGCCCTTGAGTTTGGATTCGCCATAGACGTTGAGCGGTTTGTAATCCTTGCAGTCCGGCTTCCACGGAGAGGTACCCTGGCCGTCAAAGACGTAGTCCGTACTGATATAGACCATTTTCGCATCGATTTCTTTAGCGACGCGGGCGATGTTTTCCGTGCCTTCGGCGTTAATCGCAAAGACTTTTGCCTTCTTGTCTTCGTCTTCAGCAAGGTCAACGGCGGTCCAGGCGGCGCAGTGCACAATCACGTCCGGCTTCACGCTCTTGATGGTTTCGGCCACCGCGGCAGCGTTCGTAATGTCCATCGGCACGTACGGCATCGTGGTCACAGCACTTCCATCGGCAACGCCCGAATAAGCCGGAGCGATATCGCTACCGACGCCCTCGTAACCGCGCTTTGCAAGTTCATTCATCACATCGTGACCGAGCTGGCCACCGACACCCGTTACTAAAACTTTCATAATAGGACCTCTTGCGAGAGAATATAGTAAATAGTTACTAGTTATTAGTTACTAGAGATTGCAATATGAACGTTTCTAGTAACTAGTAACTTCAAACTCAAAACTGCGGCGAAGCCGCCTAAAGCATATTCCCGAAGCGGACAATAACGCCGGCGAACACGACGCTCACCATGGTCATGAGTTTAATCAAAATATTGAGCGAGGGACCTGCGGTATCCTTGAACGGGTCACCCACGGTATCGCCAACGACTGCGGACTTGTGGGTATCGGACCCCTTGCCGCCATAATTGCCCTTTTCGACAAACTTTTTCGCATTGTCCCAGGCGCCGCCGGCATTATTGAGCATTGTCGCAAGCGCAAAGCCGCATGCAAGCCCGCCCGCCAAAAGGCCGAACACGCCAGCAACGCCCATCGTAAGCCCCACCAGCACAGGAACAACAACCGCAAGCACCGAGGGGATAACCATCTCATGCTGGGCGCCCGTCGTCGAGATTTCTACACACTGGGCGTAATCCGGCTCGCCCGTGCCTTCCATGATTCCCGGAATTTCACGGAACTGGCGACGCACTTCTTCGACCATCGCGCTTGCCGCACGGCCCACCGCCTTGATGGTCAATGCGCAGAACACGAACGTCATCATCGCACCGATAAACAGCCCGCCCAGAAGCATGGGGTTCATCAAGTTGAGGTTGTAGATGTGCATAAAGTCAACGTAGTTTACCTTATTTGCGACCATTCCCACGAGGTCACCATTTTCTGCAATCGCGCGTGTCCCTCCATCGAGGAATTTTACGCCAGCCACACCCGAAAGCGCAGTCATCAAATCATTCGCGCCGTTCGCAAACGCGACGGAGCCGACTTTCCATACGCCCTCGGCCGATGCAGCCAAATGCCCGAGCCAAATTTTCACCTCCTCGATGTAAGAAGCGAGGAGCGCCATCGCGGTCAGCGCCGCAGAGCCAATCGCAAAGCCCTTGCCTGTCGCCGCCGTCGTATTTCCGAGCATGTCGAGTTCATCGGTACGGGCACGCACTTCAGGGTCGAGACCGGCCATCTCGGCGTTACCGCCAGCGTTATCCGCAATCGGGCCAAAGGCGTCCGTCGCAAGCGTGATGCCAAGCGTACTCAGCATGCCCACAGCGGCAAAGCCCACGCCATAAAGTCCCACAGCCATGTCGCTAAAGCCACCAGCACATCCAAAGGCAGCCACAATGCCAATGACAATAGTCACCACCGGAAGCCCTGTAGAGAACATGCCGACCGAAATGCCGTCGATAATTGTCGTCGCAGCGCCAAGTTTCGCCTGCCCAGCGATTCCGCGCGTCGGCTTGTAAGCATCGGACGTATAGTATTCCGTAAACTGCCCAATGAGAATGCCAGCCGCAAGGCCAGAAAGCACGGAGCCGAAAATTCCCATCGAAATGAAGTCAAATTTCACGAGCACCAAAAGCGCCAAAAGAATCAGCACCGAAGAACCGAGCGTCCCCGTGAGTAGCGAACGCAAAAGCGACTTCGTCGAGGCATCCTCGCGCGTGCGCACTGCAAAAATTCCCAAAATCGAAAGCAAAATTCCAATCGCCGCCACAACCATCGGAGCAATGACCATTTTGACGCCACCCATCGGGAGCGCGGCCCCTAGCGCCGCCGTCGAAAGGATGGAACCGCAATAAGATTCGTAAAGGTCAGCACCCATGCCGGCCACATCGCCCACGTTATCGCCAACGTTATCCGCAATGGTCGCCGGGTTACGCGGGTCATCCTCGGGGATTCCGGCCTCGACTTTCCCCACGAGGTCAGCACCGACATCGGCCGCTTTGGTGTAAATGCCACCACCCACGCGGGCAAAAAGCGCCTGCAACGACGCACCCATGCCAAAAGTAAGCATCGTCGTCGTGATTTCCACCATCTTCGCATGCGCCCACTCGGCATTGTTCACCATGTTATCGTTCCACGCCCCCAGCGAAAGTTTCGACGCGATATCCGCCCCGAACTGCCAGACGTTGTGGTCGTAAATGTAATTGAGCAAGAAAAACCAGGCCGAAATGTCGAGAAGACCAAAGCCCACGACGATAAGCCCCATCACGGCCCCGCTGCGGAATGCAATGACAAGCCCGCGATTCAGGCTCGAAATTGCGCCGTTTGCCGTCCTGGAACTCGCATAAGTCGCCGTTTTCATGCCCAAAAAGCCGCACAGGCCGCTAAAGAAGCCACCCGTCAAAAACGCCACCGGCACGAACGGATTCTGGATGCCAAGCAGTGCCAGCACGAGGAACACCACGAAAAGAACGCCAAAGACTATGGATACAGTCTTGTACTGCCGCTTAAGGTAGGCATACGCCCCCACGCGCACGTAGCGCGCAATATCCTCCATCTTTTGGTTACCGCCAGGCTGACGCTTCATGAAGCGATAAAAGTACAGAGCCATTCCCAGAGCAACCAGCGATGCAACCGGGATAAAATACCAATAAGATGGAATCGAGAGCATGAACACCTCGTTTATTGGGCTATATCACCCAAAAAAATACCCAAGATAAATTTATAATGCAAAGTCGAAAAAGGTACGGACTTTTCTATTTTTTTACTCAATGTTGGAAGATTTGAACTTTCATTTCGGGATTTACGACTGGCTACTCGTCTTTATGGTGACCGCCCTCGGAACTCTGAGCGCCTACCTGAAAGATCCGCAGCTCAAAGCCGTCACGGCGACCATCCCCATCCCCTGCGGTTTCGCCTACATCGCCGTCGGACTCCCGATGGGCACCGAAAACGCCGTTTCCGGGTTCATGTGCATGCTGTACGTGCATATCGTGCATCTGCTCCACTACAAGGCAAAAGTCCCTATCGTGCTTTCCATCATCGCGGGACTCGTCTTTTTCGTCTGCCTCGGCACCTTTCTGCACTCGCGTATCCCCGAAGGCGAAGCCTACTTTCTCGGGGCCTGCCTTTTCGACCTTGTCATCGGCATAATCTTTTTCCAAAAGCAAAAATACAAGTCCGGCGTGCGTTACAAGACCCCGCTTCCTGTATATATCAAGGCTCCCGCCATCGCAGGCGTGGTTTCCGGGCTCATGCTCATTAAGCGCCTGATGGGCGGTTTTTGCACCAGTTTCCCGATGATGAACTCCATCGTAAGCTACGAAAGCCGCTATTCGCTCGGCGACCAGTGCAGGCAACTCCCGCTGTTCCTCATCGCAGGGCCGTTCATGTTCGTGACCATGCGCTACGTGGAAATCGGGCTCGGGCTCAACCACTGGATTGTGCTCCTCATCGGGTACATCGTTTTTGCGTTGATTTACTGGCCGCTCAACAAGGAACTCAAGCGCCGGAACGAAATTAACTACAATAATTAGTGGTTAGAGGCTATTTCAAAAAATTTTACTTGATGAAACTCCCCAACAAAAATAAATTTAAAGGGATAAAACAAGGATTTTTACGCAATGCATAAAAAAACACATATTTCATTGGCTTTTACAGGTGCGCTTTTGGCGGCGTCTCTCTTAACCGCCTGCGGTGACGACAGTTCGACCAGCGCCTTCCCTAATCAAGGTAATGTGGTTCCCGCCTCTTCCAATGCACAGACGCTGCCGCCCGACCCGCTTTCTAGCATCACGGAACCGGCCTCCTCCGCCACGCAAACGCAGCCGGGAATTTCCAGTTCCGCAACCGTGCCGGGTGTCGAATCCAGCTCTTCTGCTACCCCGACATTGAGTTCTGCAACTGTTCCCGAATCAAGTGCCACAACGACTCCTGCTGACCCGAACTGCGTCGAGACTCCGGTCGCGACAATTCCCCTCGACTCCATCGGGCTTGCCGACATCGCCGATGTTTTCAAGAGCGTCCGCTGCAACGAAAAAGCAGTCTTCGTCATTCGCCACGGTGAACGCGACGACGGCCAGACAGGCAAGGAAACGCCTCTCACCTATCGGGAAGGCGAACCTGATTCCATCAAGGGGCAACCTTCGGACGGCGTACGTCAAGCAATCGCTGTCGGCAAAAAGCTCGCAAGCGCCGATGAATTCACATACACCCATACCAAATACCTCCGCACCGAACAGACCTGTTTCTACATCAACCAAGGTCGTGGCCAGGCGACATTCCCGCATGACTCCTCTGATATTTATTCCATCAGCTGGTACAAGAAGGACAAGGACCGCTATAAATTCTACGAAGATTCCACCACGAACGTCCGTCTCGTCATTGCCGGCTGGGCTTACGACAACATGTACTCCGACGCTCTCGACGACCTGAAAACCAAAACCGAAGAAATCATCAAAACGCACATCGCCCCGGACTATGCGTCTATGGGCAAGTTCCGCGTCATCTGCTCCCACGACGACTTTATCCTCCCGCTTAGCGTATTCGCCTCCGAAGGAAAAGTAAACTACAGGTACCATGACCCCGCATCGAGACATTGGCCGTACTTCTTGACCGGTGTCGCCGTCATCATCGACAACAAGAACCAGATTAGGTACGTGCCGTTTAGAGGACTTGGCATAGGAGCCGAATAGAATTTGTTGGCTATTGGTCATTAGAAATTTTTAGATGTCACCCCGGACCTACGATGAACTGAACACCATCGAAGCGTTCCGGGGGTTTCTTTTTTAGAATTATTCGAAATTCAAGACAATTCTGAAGTTCGTACCTATAAAATACTGTTTCATCAAGTTTTATAGGTACAAAACAGGCTATGTTGCAATTTAGCAAGACGAATTCTATTGAGTTTGTACCTATAAACGACGCGTAAATTCCACTTTATAGGTATTTTTACGCTTAATTTATGTACAAAAAATAAAAAACGTACCTATAAAAAGCCTGTTATTAACGATTTATAGGTACGAAATAAAAAAACGAAGTCATCGGTACCTATAAAACTTCATCACCATCTGTTTTATAGGTACCGAAACGAAATTGAATTATAAATCCCAAAAAGCGTTTGTTGTTTGACAGCGGGTCGTTTTTTAACATGCGTTTTTTCGACATTTCGAAATGTTCTCAAAAATTTTCTTATTTTAAGGATTATATAAGATACAGTTTGCTCAAATTTAATGTATATTACTTATAGTTGTTTGGGTTTAAATGTTCTCAAAAAATAGGTGGATACAACATGTTTGGTCAAATTTCGTTCAAATCGTCCATAATCGGCATCGCCACCTTGGCAGCGTTCGTCTCGACCGCAAGCGCCGAGAAGTACGAATGGGGCAACGTCCGCTTCGACGGCGGTGGATTCGTCTCTGCCGTGATGTTCCACCCGAAGGCCAAGAACTTGCTGTACGCCCGCACCGACGTGGGCGGTATTTACCGTTTCGATTTCGAGAAAAAGACCTGGATTCCGCTGATGGACTTCATCTCGGAAAACGACAAGGGCCTTTACGGCACCGAAGCTTTCGCTCTCGACCCGAACGACCCCAAGCGCATTTACGTGCTGGCCGGCACCGGCTACTTTAGCAAGGGCCGCACGGCAGTGCTCCGCAGTGAAGATTTCGGCGCCACCTGGGACACGAGCTACGTCGAAATGCTCGCCCACGGTAACGGCATGGGCCGCCAGACCGGCGAAAAGCTAGCTGTTGACCCCAACAAAGGAAACATCATCTTCTGCGGTAGCCGCACCAAAGGCCTTTACAAAAGTACCGACTACGGTAAAACTTGGACAAGCGCCTACAAGGTCGCGCTCTCGACCGCCACAGAATCCAGCCTGAACGGCGTGAACGGCATCAGCTTCGTGATGTTCGACGAATCGCAGGGCAAGAACGCCGACGGCTCGACCAAGACCATTTACATCGGCATTTCTGAAACCAAGGATAATTTGCAGGTAAGCCACGACGGCGGCGCTACCTGGGAACCCATCAAGGGCGTGCCGACCGGACTCATGCCGCACCGCGCAAAGATTGTTGACGGCGACATGTATGTGACGTTCGCCGACGGCCCCGGCCCGTACAACATCGCCAGCGGCGGATTTTACAAGTACAACATCGCAGGCGGCACGTGGACCGACCTCACCCCGAGCGATTCTGTGGAACACGAAGGCAGCACCACCAAGAGCTACGAAAAGGACAAGAGCTCTTACGGCGGCATCGCCATTGACCCGCTGGACAAGAACCATATCGTGATTTCGACGCTGGGCAAGTACACCGGCCGCCACGTGACCAAAGACGAAAAGGAAAACTACGGCGACCGCATCTACGCCACCACGGACGGCGGCAAGACTTGGAATCACGGCCAGCACTACAACGATATTCCGAACATCGACGCGAACGGCACCGACTGGATTCCGGGTAACGCCATCCACTGGGCGGGTTCCCTCGAAATCAACCCGTTCAACAACAAGGAAGCGTGGGTCACAAGCGGTAACGGCATCTTTATGACCGAAGACATTTCGGCCAAGGTTCCTCTTTGGAAGTTCATGTCTAAGGGCATCGAAGAAACTGTGCCGCTCGACATCGTGAGCATTCCGGGAGGCCCGCTAGTCACCGCCATTGGCGACTACGACGGCGCTGTCTATACCGACATCAAGCAGAGCGCCCAGCGCCACAAGCCGACCATCGGCACCACCGAAAGCATGGGTTACGCCCCGCTCACCGGAAGTTTGGTGCGCACCGGCGTGATTACCGTTTACGGCAAGTACGATTCGCAGAACTTCAACGTGATGTACCGCAGCGACGACATGGGCAAGACCTGGGACAGCGTGAAGACCACGCTCAAGGGCCCGAAGGGCTTGGTGGTACTTTCTGCTGACGGCAAGGTGATGTTGCACCGCCCAGACCAAGGCGCAACAGTCTATCGTTCCGACGACAATGGTGCCAGCTGGACCGCAGTTGAAACCGGAACGCAGACAAACTATTCCCGCATTGTCGCAGACCCCGTGGATACCAAAACGTTCTACGTCATGGGTTCCATGGGCACGCTCTACAAATCGACAGACGCCGGCAAGACTTTTGCTGAATCCGAAGCCCGTTTGCAGAACGAACAGGCCGGCGAATACTACAACGGCGGCGGACTCATCCGCACCGTTCCTAAGAGAGAAGGACATCTGTGGGTACCGATGGACCAAGCTCAAGTCTGGCAGCCCAAGGGATTCACCGAATACGGACTTGCCTACACCGAAAACGGTGGCAAGAGCTGGAACCGCTGTGAAGGCGCTTCAACCGCAATCGCCGTGGGTATCGGCAAGGCTAAAGAAGGCGCAAATTACGAAACGATTTTCATCTGGGGTGCAGCAAAGTCCGGCGATCCGATTGGCATCTACCGCAGTACAGACAAGTGCAAGACTTTTGAACGCGTCAACGACGACATGCACCAGTTCGGCGGCCCGGGTAACGGAAACTTCGTACAGGGCGACATGAACAACTTCGGCGTCGTTTATATGAGCACCGTGGGCCGCGGCACAATCGTAGGCGCACCGGAAGGCACCAAGTTCGTCGAAATCGTCACCCCGACAGACCCGACGATTGGCATCAGCACGCACTCGATGCGTTCGGGCAAAGCGGCGCTTTCGATGCAAAACAGAACGCTCCAAGTCAGCGTCCCGAGCGAAAGCAAGCTTGAAATCATTGCGCTGAACGGCAAGACGCTACTCACCGCAGACGTGAACGGCAACAGGAGCGTAAGCCTCAAGAAGATTCCAAACGGCAAGTACATCGCGAAGGTCAGCGGCGCCAACGGCAAATTGCTCTTGAGAAAGGCTATCGCTATTAAGTAACAAAAGTTTCAATTATACTATACCAATCCCCACACTTAAAAAGGCTAGGGCGCAGAGTGAATGCTTGCGGACTCTAGCCTTTCTTTTTTGGCGTGTCATTCTGCATGATGTTTTTTTATTTTTTTCGAAGTTCCCGGCACTAGGGCCGAGATGGCACAGTCTTCATGCAAGAGTTGACATTTAAAATCATCGCACGAATCAAGAGCGATTTTCACGAAAAGTTCGGTATCCCGCGGCAAAGCGGGCTCGTACAAAGCACGCGCTCGATTATCCGCTTCGAGCCGGAGTTCCGCAACGCCGACGCATTGCGTGGTCTCGAAGGTTTCAGCCACCTGTGGATTGTTTGGATTTTTTCGGAGAACATTCGCGAAACCTGGAGCCCGACCGTCCGTCCGCCAAGACTCGGTGGCAACAAGCGGCTCGGCGTTTTTGCGACTCGCTCCAGTTTTCGCCCGAACCCGATTGCGCTTTCGTGCGTCAAGATTGAAGGTATCAATTTCAACACGCCGGAAGGGCCAGAAATCATTGTCAGCGGCGCGGACTTGTTAGACGGAACACCCATTGTCGATATCAAACCGTACCTTCCCTACGCCGATGCGCATCCCGAAGCCATTGGCGGTTTTGCCGATACCGTTCTCCGCAACAAGATTCACGTCAAGGATTCCGACGTTCTAAACAAATTAAGTTACGAAAAACGCACCGCGCTTATTGAAATATTGGAGCAGGACCCACGCCCCGCCTACCAGAACAATCCCGAACGCGTTTACGGTTTTTCATTCGCTGAATACGAAGTCAAGTTCAAAGTCGTTGGCGACGAACTCGATGTCGTAAGCATCGAAAAGCCGACCCCGTGACGGAGCACGGGGTGACAAGGCGTGCGCTGTCATGCCGGCCTCAGTGCCGGCATCGGTTGTTCCGTAAAAAAAACTGACCCCGTGACGGAGCACGGGGTGACATGTGTATTGCGAACGCAGGGTAACATGCGTTTTTGTCATGCCGGACCCTGTGCCGGCATCGGTTGTTCCGTAAAAAAACTGACCCCGGAATAAATCCGGGGTGACAGCTAAAAAAGCCGGGGTGACAGCGTTCTATTTACTAGCGGCTCAAATCGATGCGCTTCGTAACGTGGGATGAACCCACCTGAACACTCAGCATATAGATTCCCGAAGGGATGTTCTTCCTTGAAATCTGGACGCTGTTCGTGCCCGTATTCACGACATCCGCAATGTTCGCAACTTCGTTACCAAGCACGGAATAAATGCGAACATTCACTACGCCAGTGCGGGCAACCGTAAGCGGCACCTGAAGCATATTGCCGTCAAATACAATTTTACCCACGGACAATGCATGCGTTGCATTCGGAATCACAACGCCTTCAGTTGCAGAACTGCCGAGATTATGACTATCGCTACTTCTGTGGTGCGAACGTGACGAACTGCTCGCAACACTCTCGGACGAAGCGGGAGCCGCCGCGGATGAACTTGCCGGGGCCTCGCTGCTGCTCGATGGTATTGTCACTACTGGCTTGAGAGCATCGCCCAAAACTTCCATCACCTTTTCCGCATAGCGCTTACCGAAATCGCGGTAGCCCTGCGAAGAGAAGTGAATACGCATCATGTCCAAATCGTTGAGACCTTCGGCAGATACGAGATAGAAATTCTTGGACTTGTTCGGGAGCTGCCTGATGTTGTTGTTCGTCCCCTTGGAACTACCGTTATACGGAACTTCGCCCGCAAAGAACGGAATGTTTTCGTCAAGCCCGATATCTTTGACGAGGCGGTCATAGACTTTCTTGACCTTGTTGGGCCAATCGCTATCGCCCTCATCGGTTTCACCCTGATGGAAGATGATACCCTTGATGACGCCGTCCTCCTTCGCCTTCTTGGCCATTTCGACCAAACGCTTGTAGGGGTCGCCGCCATAGTCCTTGACGATATCCTTAAACCAGCCAGCCTGTGTAGCCATATAACCATCGTCTAGCGGTGAATCAAACGCCACTATACTGCAGCCAGCAATAGCCACGACCACGACACCGACCTTAATTTGCGGGTCCAGTTTTTCGACTAGCGTGCGGCCAAAATAGTCCGTAGGACCTAAACCGCCATGTTTGTTAGCCAGAGGCGGAATGGCGTCGTTCCACGTGCCCAACTTGCGTCCATTAAAATTGTCGATTGTCGAAAGCATCTGGAAACGGGGATCAACAGTCTTGTCCTGACTTTCGATAGTGCCTTGGCCTTCCATGTTGGACTGGCCAAACGCGAGATAAATGTGGAAGTTGGGATCCGGAGCCGCAAAAATCGAAGAAACGGCAAGCCCCAAACCGAAAAACAAGCTCACAAAATGCGAGACTTTCATCTTTACACTCCTTGGGGGGTACAAGAACTCCCAACAGCTTATAAATATATTATCCGTTCGTGCTCTTTAAACGAAAAAAGGCAAAACCCGTTGTAGATTACAGCAACACCATTATAAACAACTGACCCCGTGACTAAGCACGGGGTGACAATGCAAAAGCGCGCAGTGACAAGGTGTGCGCTGTCATGCCGGACCCTGTGCCGGCATCGGCTGTTCTGACGTTTTTGTCATGCCGGACCCTGTTCTCTTTGACCACTTAGAGCTTTAGCTCTTATGTGGTCATGATCCGCGTATGGGGACGGCATCGGTTGTTCTGTAAAAAAACTGACCCCGTGACGGAGCACGGGGTGACAGCGTAATTAGTTCCGTAACTGGATCCTTCCGCCTACGGCGTCAGGATGACGATGAAAAAAGACGACCCCGGAACAAGTCCGGGGTGACAGCTAAAAGGCCGGGGTAACGGCGTTCTATTTACTAGCGGCTCAAATCGATGCGCTTCGTAACGTGGGATGAACCCACCTGGACACTCAGCATATAGATTCCCGAAGGGATGTTCTTCCTTGAAATCTGGACGCTGTTCGTGCCCGTATTCACGACATCCGCAATGTTCGCGACTTCGTTACCAAGCACGGAATAAAGGCGAACGTTCACTACGCCAGTGCGGGCAACCGTAAGCGGCACCTGGAGCATATTGCCGTCAAATACAATTTTACCCACGGACAATGCATGCGTTGCATTCGGAATCACAACGCCTTCAGTTGCAGAACTGCCGGGATTATGACTGTCGCTACTTCTGTGGTGCGAACGTGACGAGCTGCTCGCAACACTCTCGGACGAAGCGGGAGCCGCCGCGGATGAACTTGCCGGGGCCTCGCTGCTGCTCGATGCCGCAGAAGCTGCCGGCTTGATTTTATCACCTAGAACTTCTATCATCTTCTCGGCATAGCGCTTGCCGAAGTCGCGGTATTCCTGGGAAGTGAAGTGGACATTCTGCCCATCGCCAAGAGCCTGGTTAAAGCCCTGAGAAGAAACGACATAGAAATTCTTGGACTGCTGCGGAAGTTTCGCGATGTTGTTGTTCGCACCGGCACTGGAGCCGCTACGCAACACTTCGCCCGCAAGGAACGGGATATCGTTGCCGAGGCCCAAATCCTTGATGATGTTGTCATAAACACCTTTTACCTTGCTTGGCCAGTTACCATCTCCGGCATCGGTTTCACCTTGGTGGAATATAATGCCCTTGATGACACCGTCTGCTTGTGCCGCTTTAGCCATTTCAATCAAGCGTCCGTAAGGGTTTCCGCCATAATCGTTGATGCGCTGCGTCATCCAGCTTTGCTGCGATCTAGCATAATTCGCGTAGCCATTCTTATCGAACAACTGGATACTGCACCCGGCAACGGCCACTACAATCACACCCACCTTAATCTGGGGATCCGTTTTTTCAACCATGGTGCGGCCAAAGTAGTCCGTAGGTCCGAGCTTTGCGCCCTGGCAATGAGCCAAAGGAGGCACAGCCGTAGCCCATTTGCCCTTGGTTTTTCCGGAGCAAGTCCATTATTTGCAGCCCAGAGAACCTGGAACCGCTCATCGACGTTCTTGTCCTGCGAACCTATATCGCCCTGGCCTTCCATGTTGGACTGGCCAAACGCGAGATATATGTGGAAATTAGGATCAGGAGCCGCAGAAACCGTAGAAACAGCAAGCCCCAAACCGAAAAACAAGCTCACAAAATGCGAGACTTTCATCTTTACACTCCTTGGGGCGAAAATACCCCACCAACAACTGTTTTCTAATATAATCTTTTTCTGCCCAATTTATGTTAATTCTTTGAAAAATCTTGTTTTAGTGACATGAAAACCCTTTTTTTATTTATATTCAGAACAGGAAAACGAGGACTTCTATGACAATAAAAATTTTGGCAACGCTCGCCATCGCAGCAACATTCTTCACCGCCTGCGGTGACGAAACGACAGCAACCCCACCGACCAAGGCAGAACAATGCGCCTCGGGACTCACAAAAGATTGTCTCTTGGGCACTTGGAGCAGCAATGGTCCGATTGTACCGCAGGTAATAGGAGCAGACACCGTTGATCTTGTTGCACCGAAACCGGATTTTTCGACAAGCCCGGCAACGCTCAAGTTCTACGTTGACGAAAAGAAGGCCAACAAATTTGAATTTATCAATTCTCCATTGACCAAAGCCCTATGCCAGAACGGAACGGGGAAAATCTATGGCAACTGGGAAATTGTAGGCAACTCGCTCCACCTTAGCGCCAATGTCGGCAACTTGTGCCTCCAGCCTAACGACAACCAGACTATCGAGACCATAGTGCGTGTCGATGGAGCCGCGGTCACTCTGAAACTCAAGCATCTATTCTTCTTGAGCCCGGAACTGGATCTAGGTGACGAGCAGAACCCCGACATGAACGTCGCCATCGAAAAATATACGTTCGTCAGCAGCAACTAAAACTTAATCATTTCGCCAGCGGTGGTTTTCGTAATCATCCAAAAGCGATACGGCTGTTGCAAGTTCACGCAAACGTTGCTCGGTTTTAGACTTCGAAGCGTCCTCCTTGGAGGGCGTTTTTTTAGTTTGCTCAATTGACGACCTCACACGGTTTGCAAACGCAGAAACGGTTTCGCCAGGCAACCGGACAAAGCCGAACCGGATAAGGCTTTTTTCGGCTTTGTCAAGAAGGGCAACCCAACGTGCAGCATCTTTCGAAATCGTTTGTCGGTTCAACCGGCGCCGACTTCCGCGGAATTTGAGCAAAGCAAAAAACGCAAGCAAAGCAACGAGAACAACATAAAGAATCGGACTGGAAATCAATTTTTCCGAATACGTCTGCCAACTATCGACAACACGTCGCCATTCGCCATCTTTCAGCAAATGAAGAATATAGGAGAAGCGCCCTTTCAGTCCCTCCAGCTTTACGGCGAACCAGGAAGGCTTTGCAAAAGTCATCTCCGTCAAAGGCGGTGTCGGGTCAAAGATATACCACTTGCTGTCAAAATAGACTTCGGCCCACGCATGGCTATGGCGGCGGCGGAACGTCACGTAAGGGCGGCCCGGGACACGCTCTGGATGCACAAAACCTGTCACATAACGCGCCGGGATTCCCTGATAGCGCAACAAGAGAACCGCAAGCGTTGCGTAGTATTCACAGTATCCTTCTTTATTGTTCCAAAAGAGTGTTAACGGGTCTGTACGTGAACGAGACTTTCGTGGCACAACATACGAATATTTGAAATTTTGGATAAAATAATTTTCAATCGTTTTTAAGTTCTGAACAACAAATTCCGAGTTCGAAACAGACCTTTGCGGGAGTGACATCGCCACAGCGACAGAATCCAGCAATTCGCGGTTCTTTTCAGAAATTTGCAAGAACGATGAATCCAATTTAGAAGAATCGCTGTCCGAAGCCGCAATGGCAAGTTTTTCAGCAGAATCCGAAACGTAATAATACCAGTCACTGCGCATCCCGTTCGCACCCGCAAAAATATTCGTTGAATAGTAATTCAGCGAGTCCGCATTTTTACTGGCCACGCCTACGGCATTCGGTGCCGCGAACATAAAACCAAAGTTATCCAATGTCGCCTGAACCCAAACCGATTTGATGTTTGGCGCCGCAGCCGCGGAATCTTCAGATTCAAAAACGGCATAATCCACGCGGTATCGCGCCGGATAAAGTTTTTTCTCCGCAGATGCCGGGAGTTTCCAAATACCCGCCACATATTTTTCGTAAGCGGCAGCACGCAGATACGTTGGTGCAAGTGTATCCCAAATTCGGAGGATAATTTCGCTATTGTATCTAGAATTGTAATTACTCGAAAATGAGCCCAAGGCCGCCACCGGATCAAAACCCATCACGCGATTTTTTACATAATAATCTTCGGCCCAACGACCACTGTAATAACGGTTGCTTTTCCAATATTTAAAACCGAGATAAGATGAACCGCACAGTCCTGCATACAAAAGAACAAAAAGAAGATACTTGTACAAAGCCACGCGAGGGCGCCCGAACGCATAAACGGCAAGCAACAAAGCCACGACTCCGCTCAACACACACGCACGTGGAGCATGGAACAGCCCCATGAAAAGTACCGCCACTCCGTTGAATACGACAAAGACCTCGTAACCGCCATTCCCGAGACTTCGCTTTTGCAACCAGGCCAGATAAAGCATGTACCATGCCGGTATAAAGACCAGATATGGCGACACACCTGATTCCACGCTCGGTGTCAGTACCCACCACAACGCACACGGGACAATCGCACCATACGCGAATAATTTTCTGTAACGCGGGGTTTTGCGTTGCGCAGGCAAAAGTTCTTGCGAAAGCGTCTGCGACTTTTTCGAAAGCAATTGAGACTTTACGTGAATTGCGATAAACAAGCTCGCGAAAACAAAACCGAGAATTTCAAGTCCGCTGGAAAAGCCCAAATTAACGGAAACGATGCAGAAGAAAATCGTCTTGCAGATTTCACGGAAGTTCATCATAGACTCACCTCCGTTTCGCGAGACATTTCAAAGGAACGTTCAAGACGCACGGCGTTGACCGCAAGAACATCGTCGGAAATTGCTGATTTCGAATCGTCGGAATTTTTTGCGTGCACGTCCAAAACGACCTGCTTATGCACTAACGGGTCCTCCGTCGCAAACAGCCCCAAGCGGAGCACAGGGCCAAGCGGGCGAGCCGCTGGCGACCAAAGTTTCGGCGTTTTTGCCGCATTTCGAGAATTTGTCGAAACACGAGATGTGCGCCACCCTTTCAAAGAACGCGTTTCCAGCAAAGATGCTGGCGGAATACGCGCAAGCGATTCCAAGAGGCTCACGCCGCCATCCCCCTGCACAAGCAGGATTTCGTCATCGCCGATAAAGAAGCGCCCAAGCGCGCTACGCTCCAGAAGCCACAAGCCAATGCCCGCAGCCAAACGAATCAGCATTTCGACGGACGACTTTTCGCGCAGATTCCGCGCTGTCACATCAAGCACAAGAATCGCTCCCGCACCGCGTTCCGTCTCGAACTCTTTCGTGAACGGTTTGCCGTAACGGGCAAACGCCTTGTGATGCAAATCGCGCAGGGAATCGCCCTCGCGATATTCGCGTACGCCTACAAAATCCATCCCCCGCGTAAGACTCGGCATCAAAAGCGGAGCGAACACAACGCCGCTTGCACCCGACGTCAAAAACGGAAATGCACTCACCCGCAACGGTCGCGGGAATACAAGCAATTCCGCCTTTCCAGCATCCGCCGCATAGCGCAAAGCGCCATTGATTTCGGGAGCAATCACGGAAACCTTCGGAATTTCAAAAGCGCCACGCTTTTTCGTCTGAATTCGGCACGTCATTTCGGCCGTTTCGCCAGCCGCAATCGGGACCAGCGCCGATTCCTCGCACAAAAGCGACGAATCCATGCGGAAACATCCAAGCGAAACCGCATTTAGCTTATCTACAGCATGAACTTGTAAACTAACGGTCGCGATTTCCCCTTCATAGACATTTCGTACAGCGATGTCGCCCGCCTTGAACTTGCTCTTTCGAGCCGTCATGAAAAGACTCGGCACAAGAGCCAAGAAGTACATGAAGTCGAGACCGCAAAACACCCACGCCGCCCAAAAACCAGGCACCGCCCCCGCAAACATCGAAAACATCAAAAGCGCCGCCGCGGCATGCCCCACCTGCGTAAAGCCTTCTTGCCATATGTAGAACAAACGCATCAACAGCCCCTTGCGTTTGGGACTCCGAGGAATTGCGTTTATAAAGAAATGGAAAAGGGACATATTTAGACGAAAGACGAGAGACGAATGGTTAAAAGGTTTGGGTTGCTTTTAAGACTGGTTTAGGACACGTCATTCCGAGTGAAACGAGGAATCCAGGGCTATCATCACTGGATCCTTCGGTCGCAAAGCTCCCTCAGGATGACGTAAAAAACGTTTGCGGATTTACACCAACATCATTACTTCGGAATCTTCACCTGTTTCAGGATGCCTTCGAGAATTTGTCTGGAAGCACCGGGCGTATTGGAATCCTTGGCGAACACGCGATGTTCCATCACCGGGAAGAACACATGCTGGATGTCATCGGGGTTCACGAAATCGCGGCCCGCCACATACGCACAGGACTGCGCCATCTTGATGAGATTGATTCCCGCACGAGGGCTTGCTGCCAAGCGCACCGCCGGATTCGTACGCGTCGCCTGTACCAGCGAAACCACGTACGTCTCAAGCGATTCGTCAATATGAATTTTGCGAACATCGTTCCGCACCGCAATAATTTCATCAGGAGTCGTCACAGCCTTAAGCGTATCGAGCGGACGCCCGTCACGATGCGCACGCAAAATGTTCAGTTCCGTCTCCGATGTAGGATAGCCAAGCGACAAGCGCACCAAAAAACGGTCCATCTGCGCTTCCGGGAGCGGGAACACTCCATGAAATTCCACCGGATTTTCTGTCGCAAGTACCATGAACAGTTTCGGAAGCGCATGACGTTCGCCTTCAAGCGACACCTGGCGTTCTTCCATCGCTTCGAGGAGTGCACTCTGCGTTCGCGGGGACGCACGGTTGATTTCATCCGCCAACAGCACTTGCGTAAACACAGGCCCCTTGCGAATTTCGAACTCGCCCGTATTCGCCTTGAACACGGCACCGCCCGTCACATCGGCAGGCAACAAGTCCGGCGTAAACTGGATGCGCGCAAAGTCCGCCCCGATAGCCGCCGCAAGCGCTTTCGCAATCGTCGTCTTGCCCGTTCCCGGCACATCCTCGATGAGCACATGACCATCGGCCAAGAGCGCCATCACAAGCATTTCCACCTGGTCCTGCTTACCAAGCAGAACACTATTCAAAGCATGAATTAAATCTTTAACCATGCTTATAATATATGTTTTAGAAGAAAGATGAGAGACGAAAGACGAGAGAAAATACTAAAAAAGCAGGAAGTAGGTAGAGGTGAAATTATTAAAGAATCCTTTTCCTAGAAAGCGTAACTTATCCCGATACCAATTGTTCCAATGATAGACATGGCTATACCCACACCACGAACCGGCTGTTCATCATTAATCACTGCAAGCACTAGCCCCGTTGAAAGCAGTGCGCTCCCTGCAATAATCGATCCCCAGCGAATCCATGCGTTTTTCGCCCTATTCTTTACCGCAGGAACATCACCAATCGGCTTTGACGACCTAAGAACTTTTCCATTATCCTTGTCAGCAGGGGTTGAATCAAGATTCACGCTACCGACACTGATTTCGTTGGCTTCAAATTCTTCAGAGGAATTATTTGAGCTGAGAAAATCGCCAATGCCTCCAGCGCCCTTATTCACCCGACGTCCCCCAGACTTGGGAGATGACGAAGGATCATCGCCTTTCACCTTGCGGAAGAATTCCGACGCATTATCCTTTATCACCTTTAGAAGTTCTTCCACGTTCGCGCCATGCCCGTTGAAACTTGCAACAAGTTTGCTCCCTGCAGTTTCATAGATTTCAGCCGAGATTGTGAGCTTCGAACCGAATTTTCCCACGCGGGCCTGGCAAACGTAATCGGCCGCAATATTCCTTCCTGTTTCCGCAAGACAACTGCCTTCGCAATCTTCGATAGCTTTCCCAGGCGGGAGCATCACGTTGATGTTTTCGCGAGTCATGATGGTAAAGTTCTGCGAAGCAGGGAGTTCCTTCACAGCCTCTTCACGCAGCACATTCGTAAGGTACTGCCGGTCAGACAAGGACACCTTCTTTTTTAAATCCAAATCAACACCGGTTTCGAGCACCGCGACATACGCAGCCATTGCACTCGAAACACAAATCAACAAGAAGAAAAGAGTATTCAATAGATGCTTCATAATCATCAGCTTCTATAAATTTGACGAATGTTAAACAGACAAACTATTCGGAGAACGTGAACGGAATAGTCACGGTCGTATTGCCCTTCGTCACCTTTCCAAAGGTCCACGTGCTCACAGCCATCTTGATGATTTCATCAAAGTTGCTGTCGCCAGTATTCGAATCCACGACAGAAATTGCAATGATATCGCCATCAGGCGCAATGGTGAACTTCAATGTAACCTTACCCTGCAATGTTTTGTTTTTCTTGCGATATTGGTCGTAAATCTTTTGAAGATCTGGAGTACGCTGTTTGACAACTTGATCTATGTCGCCGCTTGTGCGTACGGAGATTTCGTCCTCGCTATCGAAGTTGCTTTCGAAGCCACCGAACAAGGGTGCCCAGTAACGCGTATAAATTTCATCAACATCAACGTAGGGAACTTCGTTGCCACCTTTCCAGGCCTTATACTTTGTCACCTTAATGGTACACTTATTTTCATCGCCCTTCACATCAATGTAATAGCGGTGCGATATCGAGCCCACCACACCATATCCCGCATAAATGGCGAGCAAATGTTTCTCTGTGACAATCTTACCTTCCTCAGGATCAGCCTTGGTGAGGTCGACGCCTCTATCCCTGAACGTCACCAACACGGCATTGTAGCAAACATCGCGAGGTTGATTATAGCTCCTCGTAAGATACTGGTCATAGAGGGCGGGATCATTCAACTGCATGTTCTTTGCGCACCCAGAGAGGAG
Source organism: Fibrobacter sp. (assembly GCA_017520105.1). The sequence continues at coordinate 10,140 of JAFWRL010000095.1, read as the reverse complement.
GGCAAACAAAGCTACGGCCCCTGCAATAAAAGACAATTTTTTCATACATTCTCCTTTTACGATTGTTTTTTACGGAATGTAAAAAAAAAAACAAACATTCGTCTATGTTTTGTATGATAATAGTTCTATTTAGCTCTAAATCTTCGCCAGACTTGCCGAAGCACACGCAAGCCATACGTGACCACATTCAAATTCGACTTTTCGCCATCATAGCGCGTGGGGATGGGCAACTCCGCAATTGCAAAATGGCGAGCATCGGCAATGGAAATCAGTTCCAAGTCAATATCAAATGATGCGCTCAAACGATTCAAATCTACGGTTTTCAAGAAGCGTGAGGAATAAACGATAAAACCGCTATGGCGGTCCGTCAGCTTTACGCGGAACGCCCTATTTTCAAGCGCCGTAAGGAATGCCCCGCCGAGTCGCTTGTAAAAAGGCATGCCGCCGCGTTTGGCCTCCCCCGCTACCGCATGGCGCGAGCCCTGCAACAAGTCGAGATTGCAGTTTTCCATTTCATCAAAGAACTCGCCCAACTTTTCAGCAGGGTATTGTCCATCACCGTGCAAACATGCGATAAACGCAGCACCTGAGGCAAGACCTTCGGCAAAGCCTTTTTTGACAACGGCACCGTAACCGCTATTTTTTTCAAACTTAAAATATTCAAAATGCGATGAAAGGTCGCGCGCATCCCCAAGCGCTTTTTCCGCAGCATTTTCTGCGCGTTCCGAACGTTCCGATATAAACCGCTCGAACGCTTGCGCCGTCCCGTCTCGCGAGCCATCGTCAATCACAAGCACTCGGGCACGCGCTAAAACAGAAAGGTCAATTTTTGAAAGGACTTCAGCGAGAGCCTTTTCTACGTTGTACGCAGGAACGAAGATAAAATAGTCTATCGCAGGGCAAGACATAACTGGATCCTTCGCGCTGCTCAGGATGACGTAGAATCAGCATCAAGATGACTTGTATTGCTATAATGTCCGACAAACCATGTGAGCGATTCTCGCAGAACCACATCAATCGGAGTTTTAGCCTTGAAGCCAAGCAAACGTTCCGCCTTTTCGACAGACGGCAAGCGGCGCATGGAATCCTCATAGCCTTCGCCATAATACTCTACGCCCGAAACCACTTCCGGTTCAGGGATAGATTCAACACTTACGCCCTTGATTTCAGCAAAAATACGCCGCATTTTATGTGCGAGTTCCGCAATCGTAAGTTCGTTGTCCGGATTCCCGACGTTGAACGCCTGCGAGAACGGGAACTTCTCCGATGTTTTTTCCAGCGCAGCCCCCGCAGGCAACAGTCCCATTTTTCCTGCTTCAAATAACGCGAACATAAAATCAACAGCGTCAAAAACACTCGTAAAACTGCGTTTTGCGACACCGCCATTCACGAGCTTCAGCGGCTCCCCCCGCACAAGCGCCGAAGAGAAATTCGCAAGCACACGCGGAATGCCCGAGCCATCGACGCCCGGCATAAAGTCCATGTACGGTCCGACAAAGTTGAAAGGCCTCACCACCGTCCATTTTAAATTCTTGAGTCCCGCAATGTAGCGTTCCGTGAGAAGTTTCGCCGTCGCATAGCTCCAACGGCTCGCCGCCACCGGTCCGTACGTCATCGGCGTTTCGTCTTCGACAAGCAAGCCGGAGTCTGCAGCCGTTCGTCCATAGACTTCAGACGTAGAAAAATGAATCAACCAGGAACCCGACTTCGCACAAGCTTCCGCCAACGCTGCCGGATGGTCGTAATTGCTACGAATGACTTCGGGGGCTTCGGCCATGTAACGGCTCGGCGTGCAAATTGCCGCGAGGTTCACCACGACCGGATATTTTGCAATACGTTCAACAACACTCTTGTCGGCAAGGTCAGCCACCATGAACTCGCAACGTTCATCGTTAAGCCTTTGCTGGATTCTATAAAAATCCAAATCGACACCAAACACCCGCCACTTGGTGCGAGTCAAAATGGCGTCAAGTAGATGACTACCAACAAAACCACCGCAGCCAACTACAGCTACGGTGATACTAGAATCATTGAACTGGAAGTTCATTACTTCTTGACCGTGAACTTACCGGAGTTCGCGCCCTTCTTTGTGTCTTCGTAAGGAATAACGCGGATAATACCGGTCGTGGTAGCCTCAACAACATCCTTCGAGAGTTTCACCTTCTGCTCATAGCAAGTCTTTCCGTCGCCCTTGCCTTCCAGGCCCTTAGATTCTTCGAAGAAATCCATACCGATATCTTCTTCGTCAAGCTTGAACACGAAACGGTAGCCGGAACCATCGACATCAGTTCCATAGACAACGGTAATTTCTTCGCCAATCTTGAACGATTCACCGCCAGCCGGGTAAACAACCTTGACGCCACCCTTCACAGAGCAATCATATTTAGGAGTAGAAGGACCCGTCGAAGAATCATCGTCGTCATCTCCGCAAGCAAAGAAAGCCAGGGAGCAAGCCAAAAGCAAAGCATGGGTAAACTTCATAAAATCCTCGTTTATAGTTACTGGTTTTACGGTTTAGAATATACAAATTTCAAAGTTAAAAAGAAATAAGGAATATCACAGGGCACAAAAAGAACCCCTATTCTTTCAGCAATTCGGGGTGTTTTTCGGCAATGCGGCGCGCTAAATACACAAACGGAGTGTCCATCAGCGAGGTCACGATGAAAATGCCGTAGCCGAACACGAGAATTTCGCCGATGGTATTCCACGGGAATACGCCCGCAAATGCAAGCAAGTTGAACACGACCACGTTAATCAGCTGGCTCACGAGCGTTGAACCATTATTGCGGAGCCACAAGTAGCCCTTCTTGTCGCCAAATTTCTTTTCGGACCACTTCCAGACGGCATGGTAAGCCCACACATCGTACATTTCACAGACCGCGTATGCGAACAAACTCGCAAGCATCACACGCGGCGTATTCGAGAAAACGGTGCGAATCGGTTCCGCCATCGTATCGCCCTCGGCCGGAATGTACAGGAACCAGCTCTGCGAAATCAGAATAAACGTGACGTTCGCGAGAATGCCGATTTTAACACAGCGGCTCGCCTCCTTTTTGCCAAAGACTTCGCTCATGATGTCCGTCGCGAGGAAAGACGAAGCGAAGATGACATTACCAAGCGTCGTGTCGAGCCCGAACGCATGAACGAGAATGAGCACTTCGATGTTAGCGGCTATCGTGCAAATGACAGTCCAGGCGAAAATGCCCTGCTTGCCGAAGAAGCGGAAGAAGGCGACGAGTCCGCCAAAGAACACAAAGATGGACGCAATGAGGATGAGTTCGTTTTGCATGAGGCTAGTGGTTGGTGGTTAGTGATTGGTGGTTAGTGGTTAGTGGTTAGTAAACAGACTAGCAAAAACGTCATCCTGAATCCCTTTAGGGATGAAGGATCCAGTCAATTTTTACTGGATTTAATCAAGAATGACGTAATAAAACGCTATTTTCTACGATCTATAGCGGAAAACAGTCTGTTCTTGGCGATAGCTTCGAATTCGGTGCCCGGCTTGCCGTAGTTCGCAAACGGGTAAAGCGAAATGCCACCACGCGGCATAAAAATGCCTTCGACTTCGATGTACTTCGGGGAGAGAAGTTTCACCAAATCCTTCATGATAATGTTCACGCAGTCTTCGTGGAAATCCCCGTGATTGCGGAACGAGAACATGTAAAGCTTGAGTGACTTCGATTCCACCAAATACTGGTCGGGAATGTAGTTTATCTTGATTTCGGCGAAGTCCGGCTGACCCGTTTTCGGGCAGAGGCTCGTGAATTCCGGACAGTTGGAAGTGACCATGTAGTCGTTACCCGGATGCTTGTTCGGGAACTTTTCGAGCACTTCGGGGCTATAGGTCGTCTTGTACTGCGTCTTGTTGTTGCCCAAGAGCGTAACGCCTTCAAGTTCAGCTTCTGAACGCATGAAAGTCTCCTAGTTTTGGTTTATAGGCCCGCAGGGAATCTGCCGCCTAAGGTCAGGATGGTTTTCGAACTGACCGCTACAAGCGTAAAGATAGAAAAAACAGCACAATTTTTATACACAAAATCGGTCCGACAGGGCCGATTTTTGTTTATAGAAGCCATTCGCTAAAGAAAAATGGATTACACTTTATGCAGGCTTTGCGTCTTGGGGCCTTTCACGCCGGCAGGGAGAATCATCATGACCTTTTCCATGCGGGTGCCGTCCATGCGCAGAACGCGGAACGTGTAGCCTTGAATCTTGACTTCGGCGCCTGGCGACGGGATGATTCCAAGCGTTGCCTGAATCAAGCCGGAGAGTGTTTCCACGTGAGAATTCTCGGGCGGCTTCAGTTCAATGTCAAGTTCGTATTCCAAATCCGAAAGCGTCATGAGCGGGTCGAGAATGTAGCGGCCGTCTTTCAACTTCTGCACGTCCTCGTCTTCGTCCATGTCATCTTCGTCACGGATTTCACCGACGATTTCTTCGAGAATATCTTCGAGCGTCACAAGGCCAGCCGTTCCGCCGTATTCATCGACGACAATCGCGAGCTGGTTACCCGTCTTGCGGAGTTCCGTCAACAAGTCGTCAATCTTCTTGTGGTACGGCACATAGACAGGCGGCATCACAATCTTCATCAAGTCAAACGGCTCGTCGTGATGTTCCGTAAACCATTCCAAAAAATCGCGGTTCGAGAGAATGCCGACGATGTTATCTACAGTATCCTTATAGACGGGCAAGCGCGAATGGCGTTCGTTGTTCAAGACCTTCACCAAATCTTCCAGCGACGTATCGACATCAATCGCGCACATATCCACACGCGGCGTCATGATTTCGCGCACCGGGGTTTCTACGAAGTCGAAGATGTTGAGGATCATCTGGCGTTCTTCTTTTTCGAGGCCTTCGCCTTCGGCAAGCGAAGAATCCGATAGGTCAGCCTGCACGGCGTCACGGCGTTCCTCAGGCAAAAAACTGAGTTTCGCGTCGTAGCCCATAGCGTTCAGAACCTTGAGATAGACGATGTGGCAAACCTTCCCCACCGGCACAAACGGCATGCGGATGATTCTGTAAAGCGGAACAAGGATTACAGATAAAGTATCGGGCTTTAAGTTACCAATCAAGTTCGGGCAAAAGATGGTCACGACATATATCACGGCGCAAGCGCAAAGCATATATGCAAGAACACCGAGCAACCAGTAGTCGTGCGCCCACTGCCACGGCGAGTTCATGAACAGGCAATAGCCGAACACGCCAATGCCAACATCCGAGAAGATTCGACCGATGGAGACGGTCTCGTTGTAGCCACCGTTTTCGACAATCTTCGCTATTTTCTCTTCGCGGTCCGTGCGGTCGCGGGAATCGCGCTTTGCATAGATAGCGGCAAAGACGGCCTTGATTAAAGTGAACGATGCGGATATAAAAAGAAATACACAGAGAAGAACAACCGCAATGGAGCTTGTATCACCCATTTTTCATGCTCTCCTTGTCCTTGTACGGATCTAGCCCCAAGAACTCACATTCACGGGCGCGCATCACCTTGCGTTCGGCGGCCTTCATGTGGTCGTACCCCGACAGGTGGAGTAACCCGTGAACAATCACGCGTTTCATCTCGGCAAAAAAGCTGTTGCCATATTCCGGAGCCTGTCGCTTGACCTGGTCCCTGGCGATGTAGATTTCACCGAGCATTTCTTCTTCGCCCGGGATTTCGTCGTGCCATTCGAACGAGAGTACATCGGTCACCTTGTCGAGGCCGCGATAATTCTTGTTCATTTCACGAACAAACTCATCCGTGCAGAGCACGATATTGACGTTGTTTTCCTTGCCTTCTTCGGCAAGTAGTTTGCGGGCCATGGTTTCGAACTTGTCCTTCCACGGGAAGGATTCGATATTTCCCTCGCACAGAAAATCGATTTTATACTTTTTCTTTTTACTAGCAGGGTCTGGCATTAAATGTTATACCACTTCTTTAATACGTTGATAATGGCTTCGGCTTGCGCCTTGCCTGTAATCTTGAACTTGCCTTGGGGTTTGAACATGCCTTGCATTTTGCGGTAACGGCGCAGGGAAACCTTCGGTTCGCTGAACTCGCCCGTCTTGGGGTCACGATCTTGGTAAAAGAACATGACGGTCGGCCAAGCACCCTTTGACAGGACTTGCTTGTCCAATTCCTTGATGACGACTTCGCCGGATTCTTCGTCAGTGTATTCGACGGTCAGTTCTTCGACTTCTGCACTCATTTTAACCTCCTTTTAACACAAGACTCCTTTCTTGCGACAAGTACTATAATAAATATATTAAATAGAGTAGAGACGAGAGACGAGAGACGAGAGAGGAATGAGGATTCGAGGGGGTATTGGGGTGTGGGGTATGAGGTATCTGCAATAGAACTGTCCCGAAGCAGTCTTCCTCAAAGCGAAGCGACCTCAGAGGCGCAATGCGCCGAGCCCACCTCCCCATAGCTACAGTTCTAATGACAGTTTTTATGATGCTCGCAGCAGCCGCCGTGGGTATGGTCATGGCTCCCAAGAACGCGGTGCGGCACCCCATGGGCAATCAAATCGACCTCGCAGCCGTAAGTGCTATGGAGCATTTCTTCGGTCAGGTGCGCACCCTCATGGTAATGGACAGAATGGTTCACGCACACAACACTTTTTACCTTGTGCGAAAGAGCCATCAAGTCGTGCGTCACGATTACAATCGTCATGCTTTCGCTAAATTCGGCCAGCATGTCGTAGAGCGCTTCGATCCCGGCCACGTCGATATTGTTAGACGGTTCATCCAAAAAGAGAATCCGCGGATTACATACAAGTGAACGAGCAATTAAAGCGCGTTGACGTTCACCGCCGCTCAGTTCGCCCAAACGGCGGTCCAAGAAACCTCCGATATGCACCCGTTCCAGCGCAGCCTTTACTTCTTCCGATTTAGACGAAAGCCCAATCTTGCCGGTGGCAACGCACTCGCCCACCGTAATTGGGAAATCGACATTCTTGTTCGTGTTCTGCGGCACATAGCCTACAGCTACTTTTTTCGTCGGAACTTTTTCACCAAACAAACGCACAATTCCGGTCGTCGGCTTCAAGAGACCAACCATCAGTCGCATCAATGTCGATTTGCCACCGCCGTTCGGACCGATAATGGCAACAAAATCATTCTCGTCAATAGAAAGATTCACGTCCGTCAGCACGGGCGACTTTCCATAGCAAAAATTGAGATTTTTGATGTCGATAGCAGACATTACTTTTTGCCAACCGACTTAAGGGCATTCACCAGCGTTTGTATATTACCAATAAGATCTGCCGACAACGGGTCCGTTTCCACAATGGTTGCGCCAAGATCCTTGGCAATCGTAGTTGCAGCGCGTTTACTGAACTGCGGCTGCACAAAAACAATCTTCACGTTGTTCTTGCGGCCCATCTGGATAAGCTTAGCCAAATCCCTCGGTTTGGGTTCCTTGCCATCCACCTCAATCGCATACTGCTTGAGTTTGTAATCTTTAGCAAAGTAACCATACGACGGATGGAACACTATAAACGAACGGGACTTGGGCGGCATGTGTATAACGGCTTCGTTAATCTGGCGCTCCGCCTTCTCTAGGACATTCTGTGCATTCTGGACTCGGAACGTATAATACTTTTCATGTTCCGGATCAATTTTTTTGAGGTGTTCAAAAACATTCTGGACAAGGAATTTTACACGAGCCGGAGATGTCCAAATGTGCGGATCAATTTCATGGTCTTCGTGATGTTCATCTGCTTCATGATGATGTTCTTCCAATTTCATCCACTTGATATTCTTCGAGATATCGACAACTTCAACATTCTTGTTCGCCCCCAAAAAACGAGGCATCCAAGCCTTGTCTAGCCCCGAACCATCCGTAAAATAAATCTGGGCCAGCGAAAACGCCTTGATGATAGCGGGCTTCGGTTCATAATTGTGCGGATCCGCTTCTGGCGGCAAAAGCGTCACCACGTTCACGCGGGAACCACCCACCATCTTGACAATGGTCGCGTAGGGTTGCAACGAAACCGCTACAGTAATGTGTTCATCACCGGCCCACAGAACCGCGGGAACCATAACAAGCAAAAACAAAAGGCGTGCAATATGACGCATTATTTCTTTCCTTCAAAAAAAGAGTTGAAATCAATCTCACTGACATTATTTACAACAAATTCTGGTTTGACATCCAGCTTTTCGACATCGGACATTTTCGATTCGCCGCACAAAGGCAGCACGAACCGACAACCAGAACGTTTCGCCAGCTCAAAATCCGTATAGAGGCGGTCGCCCACAAACAAGATTTCTTCGGGACAATAAAGTTTCAAAAGTCCAGAAAGCATCGCCGGGTTCGGCTTGCCAAAACTCATCTCGGGTTCGACACCGTATGCCGTTTTCAAGAGCGCCATGAAGCTACCGATATCGGGCACGGGGCCCCGTTCGTCGGGGCAGACAAAATCCGTATGCGTTACCCAGAACGGAATTCCGCGCTGTACCCTGAAAGAGAGTTCACACAGTTCGCGGTAATCAAAGCTGTTGTGGTATGCGACAAGCACAAGTTCGGTTTGTTCAACCGAGGGGCGCAAATTAAGGCTCGGGTCCTGCGCAGCAAACCACTCATAGACTTCCGGGTTCGCAAAGAAAAAAACGTTCTTGATGTTCCGTTCGTGGATTGCATCGAGCGAAAGATACAGTGCCGAAATAATCGAATCTTGAGCAAGCGGAAGCCCCATGACCTTGAGGCGGTTCTCGTAAAAGACTGGAGACTTGCTCGTGTTGTTACTCAAGTAATAAACGGGCACGTGCTTTGCCACGCGCTTGACGGTTTCAACGGCACCCGGATAAGGGCGACCACTCAGATACAACGTACCGTCTAAATCGAAAACAACAGCTTTTACTTTTTTCACGGGATGTAATATAGAATATTAGTAGGAAGTAGGAAGTTGGAAGTTATAAGTTGATAGAGTTTAGGGCTTAAATTTTTTTATTTTTACTGTTATGAAAACTCCTGATAGCCGTTTCTATTGTCCGCTGATTACAGTCGGCACCATTATCTTGGACGAAAACGAAAGCAGTCACGCCGTGCGCGTCTGCCGTGCGGCTAACGGCGACATGTTGCAACTTTGCGACGGACTCGGGCATTACGCCGACGCGACAATTACAAAGGCCGATGCCAAAGCCTGCGAAGTCTGCGTGACCGAAGTCGAGGACGCGCCCTTCAAACGACCGCGTTTGAATCTCGGAATCGCATGCCTCAAGGACGACGCGCTCGAAGAAGTCGTTTTTCACGTAGCACAGACTGAAACTGACAGCGTAATTTTCTTGCGTACAGACTACTCTCAAGAACCGAAAAATTCTGACTTGAAAAAGACGGTTCGCCGCGCCGAACTCAAGAGTCTCGTAAGCTTGAAACAATCCAAGAAACCCTGGATGACGCACATTGAAGGTCCGATTGAATTTGACAAATGGCTTAAGGATTACCAGGGAGACTTGATTCTCTGCGACATCGACGGAGAACGCAAACTGGATTTGGGATTGGAAGAAAACGCCGACGGGAAATGCGTAGCCGTCCCTGTTACGTTACTTGTAGGCCCGGAAGGTGGATTTTCACCACGCGAAATCGAAGCGATAAAAACGTTCAAGAACGGCAAGGTCCATTTGCTGAACCTAGGCAACACACGACTCCGCGCCCGCACTGCCGCGATAATCGCGTTGGGAAAAGTGTTATAGGGCTATGAGGTATGGGCACAGGGCTTACGCCCCTATGGGGTATGGGCCATTGTAATAAGAAAGCCCCAAAGCGTAGCGACCTCAAAGCGAGTTCACGAGCGACCCCTTACCTCACGCCCCTACAAACTAACTTTCACCTTTTCGCGCATGGCCATGACTTGAGCCTTGGCCTCTTCGACGGTGTCGCGGCGAGCGAGGAGAACGCCCAAACGGCGATGGCCTTTGAGTTCCGGTTTACCGAACAAACGAAGCGCAGTATCCGGCTCGGCAAGAACATCTTCCAAGCCGCCGAACTTCATGTGGTCGGAAAATCCATCAACAACAATAGCCTTCGATGCACTCGGACCATGGAACGCGATGTTCGGAATCGGGAGACCGAGAATGGCGCGAGCATGCAAAGCAAATTCAGACAAATCCTGCGAAATGAGCGTCACCATACCGGTATCGTGCGGACGCGGAGAGACTTCG
>JAFWRL010000094.1 GCA_017520105.1 Fibrobacter sp. | reverse complement strand
TTTGTCAAGGCACGCTGGGACACGAGCGCCTTCTCTTCGGAAGAAAGGTTCGCCCAAAACGGAATCTTTGGAAGAATTTGACTGATTGGGGGTGCGTTGAGTCCTGTAATCATAATATGCCCATCGATTTTAATATATAAAAAGTGTGCCCCACCAGTTTTGACGCTGGCGGGGGTTGATGGTTAAGGAGACTAGATTAAAGCATTTTCAAGATTTGGTCTTTCGGGCGGACACCGACAGAGGAATTGACGACTTTACCGTCTTTCATGACGACGAGTAACGGAATGCTGGACACCTGGAACATGCTTGCAAGATCGCCTTGTTCGTCGACGTTTACCTTGCAGACCTTTACTTTGTCCTTGTATTCCTTTGCAATTTCCGAGATGGTGGGGGATAGCATTCGGCATGGCCCGCACCAATTAGCCCAGAAATCAATCAGGACGGGTTTGTCGGAATTGAGGACTTCGCGTTCAAAGTTTTCGCTTGTGATTTTTAATTCAGTCATTGTTTTACCTCTTATGTTTTTGTTTACACCTATATTTTAGATTTTGCGGTGCGGTAAAACTGTGACTAGGTCTCATTAACGAAAAAATTATTTTATGGTGATTCTCCTGATTGTGCTTGCAGACGCGCTGTGGGCCCGGACGACGTAAATACCCTCGGGAATCTTGGAGAGGTCAACGGTCCCGTTTTTACACGTTGTACTGAAAATCGGGCGTCCTTGCATGTCGAACACATCAATCTTTGCGCTGTTCGTCGCGGTCGCTCCTGTTACGAACAACGTTCGACCAACGAGTTGCAGCGAAACGCTGCTTGGCACGTTAAACATTTTGATTGCATCGGTCGTATCCTTGACGGTTGTGTCGCGGATTGTCGTATCTTTGACCGTCGTGTCCTTTGCCGTGGTATCTTTGGGAGTGATCTTTGGCGGGTTGAGGATTGAATCTGGGTATGGCGTTTTGACTTCAGATGCCGGGTGCGCCTTGAGGCTCGCCATGACGCTGTCGTAAGCGGGCTTCGGCTTGTATTGCTTGTCGTACAGGAGCCCTTCGGTCTTGCCTTGTTGTTCGTCAAGCCAACTGTGCGCATCGGTAAGTCCCCAGATGACGAATTCGCCCATGTTCGGTTCTTCGAGGAACACGTCCATGAATTGGCGGTACAAGTGTCCCTGCTTTGCGTAGTCGGCGGCGCCGAGCTGGCCTGCGGACCCTTTCGGGAACCCAATGTCAAGTTCGGTGATATTGAGCGTCACGCCGAGTTCCGCAAGTGCTTTTGCGAGTGCGCGTACGTTCTGTGGGGTAGTTTCGTGTGCAATTTCGATGTGGGTTTGCGTTCCTACGCAGGTAATCGGAATGTTGTTCTTTTTCCAGCGCTTGACTTGTTCCACGACAAAGCTTGCCTTGGATCCTTCGCGCAGACCCCATTCCAGGGAGTAGTCGTTATAGCAAAGTTCCGCATCCGGGTCGGCTTCGTGCGCCCAGACAAATGCGGAGTCTAAAAATTCGGCTCCGATACCTTCGTACCAAACGGAATTCGTGGAACGCCAGTCGGCATTGTAATCGTCATTGACGGCTTCGTTCACCACGTCCCATTCGGCGATTTGGCCCTTCCAGTGCCCGACGACTTTGGTGATGTGGTTCTTGAGAACGGCGAGCAGTTTTTCTTTTTGTCCTTTGTAATCGTTGACCCAGTTTGCGACTTGGCTGTGCCAGGCGAGTGCATGGCCGCGAACGCGCAAGCCGTTTGCCTGTGCATATTTCACCATCTTGTCGCCTTTTTCGAAGTTGAACTCGTTTTCTTTCGGCTCGGTGGCGTCGAACTTCATCTCGTTTTCGGCAACGACGACGTTGAACTGAGTCTTGTGAATTTCTTCGAATTGCGGTTCGATATCGTCGTTGAACCATTCGCTGTTCAAGATGGTACCGATGAAGCGTCCGCGTTCCTTGGCGAGTTCTCGGATGGTTGCGTCCGCTGCGTAAGCGTTCAAGAAAGTTGCACTCAAAAAAGCGGTGCCAAGTGCAAAGCGTGAAAAAAATTGGAACTTTTTCATCCAGTAATCCTCGATTAACCCATTTGCACCAGTCAAAAAATAAATAAAATAGCCGCAAAAGTCAAAAAATCCTGTTGTATTGGCTTCAACGGAAAATCGGTGGCAGACGGTCCATTTTTTAGGAATAGAATTTATAATCCTATATTATGAAAAAATGGAGTGCACTATGATGTTGAAAAAAGTGCCTGTGATTGCTGTTTCAGCAGTTTTGGCTTTAGTGGCGTGTGGCGATGATAATAGTTCAATGGGGCCTGATGGCGGTGCTCTTTCCCCTGTGGGAATGTCTTCGAGTACTGAACTTTTAGGCGGTGAAATTTTAAGTTCTAGTGCTGTGATTCCTGGCGGTGAATTTTCCAGTTCAGATGCCGCGATTCCCGGTAATGTGGTTTCCAGTTCTAGCATCGTAACCCCAGAAATCGGAACTTCTAGTTCCAGCAATGTCGTTCCCGTCAATAATGTTTCGAGTTCTAGTGCCGTGATTCCAATCAATAAGGTTTCTAGCTCAAGTACCGTTGTTCCCATCAATAACGCTTCCAGTTCTAGCATTGTTGTCCCGCGCAGTTCGGAATCTGGCGACAATGAAAACGACTTGGAAGATGCGCGTACCTTGAACGGCTCGCAGATTCTCTTGAAGTTGGCAGGAACTTCGGCAACTGTCGAAAACAACAACGGCTGCGTTGAAGTCGCTGACAAGAGCGCGACCATCACGTGTCCGGGCGCGTACTACGTGACCGGCGAAGCCTCCGATTTCCAGGTGGTGGTGAATACTCCGGCTGCCGAGAAGGAAGGCAATACCGGCATCTACCTCTACAATGCGACCATCAAGAGTTCCAATTCTCCCATCCTCATCAAGAATGCCGACAAGGCGGTCATTCACTTGGTGAAGGGCACGACCAACGTTTTGGAAGACGGTAACGGCAACCACGCGTTTACGAATGTCGGCGGCAAGCCGGATACGGCGAAGGCCGTGATCTACTCCAAGGACGACATGAACATCAAGGGCGCGGGCAAGCTGACTGTCACCGGCAAGTTCAAGAACGGCATCCAGTCCAGCAACGACTTGAAGATCAAGAATGGTGACATTACCGTCGTCGCTCCGGAAAACGGCATCAAGGGCAAGGGCAGCCTCGAAATTTCGGGCGGCACTCTGAACGTCACTGCTCAAAAAGGTGACGGCCTCGAAAGCGACGAATGCGTAGAAGAAAAAAAAGGAAATGAATTTGTATTCAAGGACACGGTGGCAAACAAGGGTATCGTGAAGATTACGGGCGGCAACATCACGATTAAGGCTGGCGACGATGGTGTCAGCGCTGCGAATTATGTTGTCGTGAACGATTCGACCGAAAAGTCAAAAATCAAAATCACGGCTACCGATAAGGGCCTTGCTGCTGAAAAGTTCATTTATGTCAATGGCGGCGACATCAACATCAAAGCGGATGACGATGCCTTGCACACCCATTGGCGCGTTTACATGAATGACGGCAATGTCGAAATCAGCGCCAAGAAGAAAGGCATACATGCGGATTCCGCTATTTATCTGAAGGGCTCGACGGTCAACGTCACTACGTCTTACGAAGCCATTGAAGCCTATGAGATTTTCGCCGAAGGCGGTGTGACCTCCGTGTTTGCGACCAACGATGGCTGGAATGCTGCGGGTGGTCCCAAGAACCCCAACAGTTCGATGGCCATGTTCAGCGAAAGCAGTGGCAATATCGTCATTAGCGGTGGCTACCACTACATCAGCATAAAGGGTAACATGGTTGACGGGTTAGATGCTAACGGTACTGGAAAAATGACCGGCGGCGTGGTGATTGTTGAAATCACCGGCCAGAGCTACGAAAATAGTGGCATGGGCGGCTTTGGCGGAGGCGGTTTCGGTGGAGGCGGTTTCGGCTTCGGCGGTCAGCAGGGTGGCGGAAACAACTGCGGCGCCTACAACTTTGCCGGCGGACTTGTTGATACCGATGACGGATTTACAATTACCGGCGGCGTTCTCCTCGCGTTCGGTAACTACACGATGGACGTTCCCGGTTGCGCACAGATGACCTACAACACCAACAGCTACTACGGTTCCGACAAGGCTGCGTTCAAGCCGACTTACCAAGGCAATTACATTATTTACGGTGGCGAAGTGAAGTCCGTGGGCCAGGTGCAGACCAGCGGCATGAAGGAATTCAAGTTCCCCAACGGCGTGAGCTACATGTACAAGTAATACTAAGCTGAGAAGTGCTATAAAGTCAAAAAAAGTGGTCGCGATTCGTCGCGGCTTTTCTATTTGTTTGTAAAATAAATTATACAATTTTCGTTTTTTTTAATGTGAACTTATATTGTTACGCACAATCTTTAACAAAAGAAGAAGGGGAATAAATGAAAAAGCTTTTATTAGCATTGTCTGCTATGGCTATTTTTGGATGCAGCGAAAACACATCGCCTACCGAAAGTTCAACGAATACATCTGATGCTACAGAAATGGAGGGTGTAGGTGGCGTCAACGTTATCACAAGTACGATTATCAGTGACCCTGCGAATGACCCTTACTCTGTTGAAAATATGAGTAAGGCCATGCGTAAACAAGTCCTTGCGAAGTCTGGAGCGGATTCGCAGGAAGTGGAACAGTTGACGTTGGAACCGAACTACCTTTATGTCCGTTTCCTTGCTAACGGAAAACAGGGAGTGTCCGAATTGAAAGCCTACGATACCTCCCTTGTTTTGTTCAAGCACCCGTTGGATTACAAGCCTATCCGCAAGCCGGCCGTCTATATTGACCCGTCGCTTCCGGATTCTATTATCCCAATGTTTGCGACCGTGCCTGCAAATTATAAGTTCGGCCCGACGAAGTATGAAGTCATCAAGAAGTTGTTCCTTGTGGAGCCTCTTGATGGCGAATGTGAGGATGATGAATGCTCTGATGTCGCGGATTCAACAACGGCTGTGCGCGCCTTGGCGAAAAAAGCGTCCGATCAGCCCAGTTCGCTTATGGAAAAATTGAATGACGTTGGCGTTTCGCTTCGCGATATTGAATGGGAGTCGCTCTCCATGACAGGAAATCTTGACAAGCGAATTGATGACACCCAAAAACTCAAACCCGGTGAAAGCCCAGTGATGGGCTGGTCGTTATTTGGTGGTGGAAAGAAATTGGGAGGTCATTTAACTTATGAAGATGAGTATTTTAAGGACAAAAAGGGAAAACTTATTCCGCAACCACTTGTAGGTGTTCGAGTCACGGGAGGCTATTCCTATTATTGGAGAGAAGCCCATACTGATAAAAACGGATATTTTAAAATTCCTGAAAAGTGGAATTTCAAAATTGACTACGAAGCAAATTTTGACTCTGATGACTTCTTGTTGGAAGACGGACATTCCTGGTATGGGGAAGATTTGGAAATTGAACATAACAACTACAAATCCGACTGGAATGAAACTTTCACTGGGGATGAAGCCAAATGGTGTGTTGTGTGGACGGCTGCGTATCAGTATTGGTATGGAAATAATTTTGGTTTGAAAAAACCTTGGAAGAATACGGCTTCAAATATGAGCATGGATATTATTGTATATTATAAGAATAGTAAAGATTATAAAAAGGATGTGGGATGCACTGGAGAAAGTATCGGCTGTACGCAAACGAATTCAAACTTCTTCCATGATGATCGAATTTCAGTTTTGGCAAGTGGTGTTGATTCGAGGGTAATCTATAGAACAACAATACATGAGTCTTCTCATGTCTCACAATATTCACATCAAAAAAAAGGAAGTTTTAGTAAGCTAGATACAATTTATGTGGAGACATTTGCGAGGGGTATAGAAATGTATTTTGCAAAAGATAGATATGGAGATCCTGGGTTGTATTTTAAGGTCAATGGAAAAACTTCTATTAGTTATTTTCATAATTACACGGGTTTAATAACTGATTTAATAGATGACGTGACTTCAACAGCAGATTTGAAAAAGAGTAATATTGATAAAGTCTCTGGATTTAATATAAAGGATATTGAAACTGCTTTCTTTAATTCCGATTCGATGAATGCATTGAAAAAGTATTTAAAAGAAAAATATCCTTCTGGAAAAAATGGACGGAAATATTCAAGTTCGGATTTGGATAAGTTGTTCGATTATTGGACGAAATTATAGGAGTGTAAAAATGAAAAAAATTATATTATCTTCATTTTTCTTTTTCTTGTTAGCTTGCAATTCGGAGGAAACGCTTAATGGTGGTGGACCTCCTGTTCATGAACTTAAAGGAGTTATAAATGAATCTGGAGTAGATGTTGAAATCTCCTTTTTTGCAGAGGACACTGTTGTTGCCATGATAAAAAATGGCAGCGAATTCTTATATGTTGATACTACACGGAAGACAAATGTTCCTTCTTATGAATGCGGTCTTTATATAAATGGTTGTGATTCAGCACCGATTGATGTAGAAATTAGGTTTATGACGGAACCTAAAAAATGTCTTGTTTATTCGGGAAATATAAAAAATAAGCAGAATGATATTCGTTCTATTGAATCGTATAAAAAGGTAGATGAAGCTCAGTCTATAGGTCCTGTTGTTGAGTTTTATCAGTTTTATATAACTACTGATGTTTATAAAAATGCCAAATCTTGCAATTGATTTAAAACAATAAGATATCAATCAAGGCTGCGGTTTTTCGCAGCCTTTTCTGTATTTTTCTAAGCCTAATTTATTTAACTGTAACGTTATAGCTTTGTTCGCCGACTCTCAAAATATATTTGCCAGCGTGTGGTGCTGTAACGTTGAGCGTTGTCGAGCCTGCGTTCCACAATCCGCTTGCGATGACTTGTCCGAGGACGTTGCTTAAAGCGTATCGCATTGCGGTGGTGTTATTTCGGTTGCCTGCAGTACTTGATACAATTATGTTCCGGCCTTGTGTGGCGATGGCGAATCTTGCGGTGCTAATTCCTGAGCGTCTGTGTAGCTCGCCGGGTTTGATGGCGTCGGTTGAATCAACGACTTGGGGTTTTTCGGTGGTCAATAGTACTGCAGTGATGGATTTTGCAGGAAGTGCCATTGTGAATTTGTTTGCGGAACTTGTTGTTGCACTGGTTGAACCTCCGCTGACTTTAGCACTTACGGCATCTTCTTTCAGTGCGTTTTTCGTGTGCGATACGAACGTTTCGCCTGTAA
Organism: Fibrobacter sp.; assembly: GCA_017520105.1. Next base: position 871 of record JAFWRL010000094.1, on the reverse strand, counting down.
TTCCGGCAAGGGTGAGCGTTTTGAATTTTGTTTTTGCATCGAAATTGTCCACTTTCAGTTGCACGTCCTGGGAGTCTTTTTCGGCTCGATTTACGAATATGACGGTGAGTGAATCGCCTTTGTTTGTAATGGAACTGTATGCGGAAACGAGTGAATCGTTAGAGGATGTAGATTGCACGCGGTTTGCGTGGCCGTAACGGCTGAAAAGGTGAAGAACTTCGTACATGCCGTCGTTCCAAGTCCACGGGGTGAAAATTTCGACGCCGTTTTCTTGCATGGTGCCGATGAACGAGGCGTAGGTGAGGGCAGTGACCATCGGGTCGTCTTCGTCGATAAGGCTTGTTTCGGTGATGCCGAGCGTGATACCGTGGCCTTCGCCAAAGTATTGATTAAGCCAGTCGTTGATGCGCTTGAAGATGAATTCCTTTGTATTGTTATTGTCCCATTTGCCGGTGACGTTCTTGATTCCGTTGGCGCCTGGGTAGTTATAGGTTGTGTCGAACAGTACACGGTGCCAGTTCATGCGGGATTCGTAATCCTTTTCGCTCGGGTACCAATGTATGTCGAAAACATCGAGCAGTCGCACGCCGGATTTCTTTTGTTCCTCGGCGATTTTCATGATAAAGTATTCGAGCCAGCAGTAATTGCGGTCGGGGCCTTTAGGGCGGTCTTCTTTGTTGTACGAGCCGATAGAACACCATTGCCATTCGTTCGCGGTGACAGGGCCGGTGAGCTTGATGTCTTTCCACAGAGCTCGGGCTTTCTTGGCAACGTCAATGTAATGCTCTACCAGAAAATCTCCCGTGACGGGCAAGTCGAGGTCGGAATGCGTGCCGCGCCAGATTTCCATTTCGTTGTCCATGCTCCAGTA
>JAFWRL010000093.1 GCA_017520105.1 Fibrobacter sp. | reverse complement strand
ATGGTGCAGTTCATCTGGCACTGGCGTTCCTGCGGGCAAACGCGGCCGCAGATAGCCGGAAGCAAGCTCGTTTCCTTAATCTTTGCGATAGCGGCCTTGAAGTCACCTTCGGCAATCTTTGCGATGAATGCCGGAATGTCGATGTGCACCGGGCAGCTTTCGACGCAGAACGGCTTCTTACAGGCGAGGCAGCGGTTAGCTTCGACGATAGCCTGAGCTTCAGTATAACCCTGGGCCACTTCTTCCATCACGCGGGCGCGGTAGGAGGGTTCGAGCTGCGGCATCGGCTGAGCCGGGATTGCAGTCTTGTCCTTCGGCTTGAGTGGCTTCGGAAGGGCATTAATCTTTTCAAGTTCCACCTTGGCGGCGGCGTCCAACTGTTCGCGAGTCATGTGTTCAGACATTATTTGCTCTCCTTAGCCTTGGCATCGGCCATCTTATCAATGTTGCACTTGTGGCCGTCATTGGCACCGAAGCGGTGCATGGCTTCCTGTTCCTGGGGCTTGAAAGCGCCCATACGCTGGAGCATGTTGTTCCAATCGACTTCGTGGCCGTCGAATTCCGGACCATCGACGCAGACGAACTTCGTCTTGCCACCGATAGTGACGCGGCAACCACCGCACATACCCGTACCGTCAACCATGATGCTGTTGAGGCTTACGACAGTCTTAACGCCATACGGCTTCGTGGTGAGAGCGCAGAACTTCATCATGATCGGAGGACCGATAGCGATGACCATGTCCGGCTTGCCCTTGGTGTCTTCGCAAAGTTCCTTAAGCGGTTCAGTCACAAGACCCTTGCGGCCATAAGAACCGTCGTCGGTCATGAAAATGATGTTATCGGCGAGAGCGGTCATTTCTTCCTTCATGAGGAAGAGGCTTTCGTTACGGGCACCCATGATGATAGTCACCTTGTTGCCAGCAGCCTTGAGGGCCTGGACAATCGGGTGCATCGGGGCAATACCGACACCACCGCAAACGCAGACCACGTGACCAAAGTTGTCGATATGGGTCGGAGAACCGAGCGGGCCAACCAAGACCGGGATATCGTCACCGACTTCGAACTTGGAAAGTTCGGTCGTCGTCTTGCCAACCGTCTGGAAAATGAGGGTGATAGAACCTTCTTCAGTATCGGCATCGGCAATAGTGAGCGGAACGCGTTCACCGTTGTCCTTGTTCGTCTGGAGGATGATAAATTGTCCTGCCTTACGTTCTTGCGCGATCAGCGGGGCGTGGACGCGGAATTGGAATACCGCGGGAGATAACTGTTTTTTAAAGAGAATCTTTGCCATAATGCGTGGCAATATAGAAAATTTTTCTCGCCAACCATAGTAAAAAAGTATGTAAAGAGCACTTTATTACACGTCTTTTCGGGCAAACAACTTGACGGATTCTTTCGAAACAGCCAACTATAGTTATAGGTTTTATCAATAAATAATGTATATTTCAACCGTAAAGGAGTCATGAAACCATGAGAGTATCTACGAAAGGTCGATACGCCGTCCGCGTTATAATTGATATGGCAGAAAACGGAGAAACAGAATTCCACCCGTTGCACAATTTGGCAGAACGTCAAAAACTATCTGAAAAGTATCTCGAAGCTATTCTCGGAACTCTCGTCAAACACAAAATTCTCGAAGGCGCACGCGGCAAAGGCGGCGGCTACAAACTCGCCAAACCCGCCGCAGAACTCACCGTCTGGGAAATTCTGAACGTCATCGAAACCTCGATGGGCCCCGTGGAATGCGTCACCGAAAGCAAGAACGGTTGCGACCGCGCAGACATCTGCCCCACGCTCCCCATGTGGAAAACTCTCGCAGGAATCATCCACGACTACTTCTCCGGAATCACCATCGAGCAACTCGTGAAAAGAAAGCCGATTGAAAAGAAGTAGCGGTTTTACTTCGCGTAGCCCACAGGATTATTCAACAGCGGGGTTTCCGCATCGGACAGTTTCAACAACTTCTTTATAGCCGGAATGTCCATCGTCATGCGTGGACGCGTGACAAAGCCCGCACCAGAACAGAATAAATTAACATTCTCACTTACGATACCCGCATCAATCGCCATCGCCAGTTTCGCATGCGTATCGCTGCTCCCGAACTTCTTTTCGTCAGCTACAATCAAAAGGCTCACCGGAGCCGTTTTTGCCCAATCCTGACGGTCTGCAATTAATCCGCGATGGTCGCCCTTTGCCACCTGTTTCAGGGAATTTTCTTTGTTCAAATATTCAGAAACGCCCTTCGCCGTAAATACGAACACGCGAATTTCCTGGAAGTTGCGCGCTGTGGGCGACGTGATTTTCCCTTCGGAGGGGCGGTTCACACCGATAGCCGCGAAGAGCAAGTTCGACAAGTCCTGGTCGCTCAGCATTTTGTCGCTGAACTCGGTTCCCGAACTGCGGCTCCAAAGAGCCTCCATCACGTTCTTGCCGAGAGACTTGGCCGGTGCCGGAAGTTTTTGGACCTGCGCCATGGAAAGAGCGCTGCAGAGCAGCGTCATCAAAAGCATAAAGACAATTTGTTTTTTCATAGGAATCCCCTTGCTGAATAGAAAAAAGATAATCAAAAAAAATTTAGGGACCTACTTTTCTCCTTCCATTTCCAACAAATCGGCCTGCAAGGTGGCATCGTTCGGGTAATATTTTAAAGCGACCTTCAAGAGGCGCACGGCTTCGTCGGTGCGTTTTTGCGCATGGGCATCATACGCCATATTCTTGAAACCAAAGACTGCTTCGGCATTCCCGTTTTTAGCAGCAAGTTCGTAGGCATATTCGGCGCGGTCATAGAACTTGGCATCGTACGCAAGGTTTCCCATGAAAATGGCGGCATCCGAAAAATCGGGCTTGATTTGCAAAATGTTGTTTAGAATTTCCATTGCGACATACGGCTTTTTGTCTTCGGCGAGGACGTCAGCAAGTTTGTACATGATTTGTGCATCATCAGTTTTGATGCTGAGGGCTTCGCGGTAGGCATTGGCGCTTTCTTCAAAGTTTTTGTTCAGGCGATGGACATCTCCGAGATACACCAAGAAATCCGTTTCTTCGGGGTGCGCGGCATAGCCTTCGCGGATTACGGCAATGGCACGTTCAAAGTCATTCAACGCAATGTTCGCTTCGGAAAGCTGATAGACGATGCTGATATCGTTTTTGTCAAGGCGGTAGGCGTTTTCGATAGCGCGGAGAGCGCCAACTTTGTCGCCTGTTTTGGTGTAGGCTTCGCCCAAATAAAGCCAGCCTGAAATGTTGTTCGGATCAAGTTTTAAAGCGCGGTGATAAACAGCGATGCATTCGGGATATTGCTTTAGGCGAAAATAGACGCTTGCCATGTTGAACAGCGCCGGAGCAAAACTGCCATTGGAATAATCTACGGCTTTGCGGTAGGCGGCAGCCGCTTCGGGATACTTTTCCATTTGATAATAGCTATTCGCGATATTGAAGCTCACGGCAACAGGATCAGCACCGCGATCTTCGGCCTTGCGGTACAAAAGAACAGCCTGTTTGAATTTGCCATCGCGGTAGAGAGCGTTTGCACGTTCCATCAAGTCAAAAGAGGACTGAGCAGCAAAAGAAACGGAAGCAAGTAAAAAGACGACAAAAAGTTTTTTCAAATATTCAAATTTCATACCAATACCATTATAGATTGCTTCGCCTACGGCTCGCAATGACGTTTCTATCATTAAATTTTTGCATCCACTCAGGATGACATGCCCAAAGCGAAGCGTGCTCAAAGGCACAACGTGCCGACCTCATACCTCACACCTCTTAATCTCTAAATTTCACTTCGAAGGGTTGTTCCATGCCGCAGAAGGCGACTGCCTTGCCATCTTTTTCAGCGGGTGCAAACGTCATGCGGGCGACAGCATCCTTCCCCGCTTGCGCAAGTCCGGAACCCGCCGGAGATTCTTCGATGACCTTGATATCGTAAGCGCGACCGCCCACGTCAACGCAAAAGCTAAGGCGCAACAAGGCGTCGATTTCTCGATCGCGAATTTGCGACGGCACTTCAAAATTGGGCATGGATCGATTTTCTGGTTTTTTATCGACATCGCCTTTGCCTACGGACATGGCTCCACCACGAAAATCAGAAACAAGTTCATCACTGATTGCGGCTCCATTGCTGCCGGTAACAGCCCCAAGGTTCATCGCAAAACGCGGCCCAGCTTTGGGCGAACGTGAGTTGGACTTTTGACGGTTGGGTTTGCGCGCGGTGTGCTTCTTTTCGATTTTCTTCTCAACCTCCTCAATTTTCTTTATCGCGACTTCGGTCTTGACGAATTTACGTTCATGAAAAATTTTGCCATTCAAAAACAAGTTTGCCATGGTCACGGAAAACACAAGCACCATGCTCACGAGAATCGCCGCGAGGAGGATTGTAAAACGCTTTAAAAATTTTTTTATAAACTTCAACATTTTATTTTCAACTTTTCTTTGCTCTGGATTCTTCACTACGCTACGCTTCGTTCAGAATGACGTAAAAAAGTATTCCGTTCTTTCGTCGTTTCGCTCCTCAGGATGACACATCATTTTCTTTCGTCTCTCGTCTATAGCTCGCTTGCGAGCGTTCTTTCGTCTATACTCAGTCCGCCTGTGCGGCGATGGAGACTTTTTTCACTCCGGCCAAATTGCACATGTCAATCACCTGGACAAGAACACCTGTTTCCGCTTCTTTGTCCGCAATCACGACGGCTTCGCGATCAGGCGCTTTCGCCAGCGATTGTTTCAAGATATCCTGCAAGCTCGCCAAATCCACCTGACGTTCGTTCATGTGGACAGTCCCTTCACGAGTGATGGCGATGAGCAAGTTTTCCTTTTCGAGTTGGCTTGCCGATTGCGCCTGCGGTTTCGTCACATCGACGCCGGTTTCGCGAGTGAACGATGATGTCACCACAAAAAAGATGAGGAGAATGAACACGATATCCATCAACGGGCCCATTTCGATGCCCACGTCTTTCTGTTTTCTTCTCGGTAAGTTAAAATTCATAATAAACCTCTTAGATTGCTTCGCCTACGGCTCGCAATGACGAGTAATGCGAGATCCTTCTGCATAAGTTTCATTAACGCAAAAATCGTTAGCGCGAGTTGCAAAATAGTTGTCTATCACAGTAGCACCAAGTTCCATTTCCTGTTTCAAATTTTCAATACGCTCGTCCAGGCGCTGTTTTAAAAGCGTCAAGGGGAAAGCTATCAAAAGTCCGCTCTGCGTCGAAATCAACGCCTCCGAAATGCCGTCTGCCATAAGCACCGGATTCTGGTTACCGTACAACGTAATTACTTCAAATGTGGAGACCATGCCCGTCACGGTTCCAAGCAAGCCAAGCAAAGGAGCCGCAGCCGCCATAACCATCACGATGTGATTTCCTTGTTCCATGTACCGTACACTTTTCATCATGCGCACTTGCATGTAATCGCGAAATTCATTGTAATTCTTTTGGGCGATCTCCATCGCATACGAAAGTTCTCTCGAAAGGAATCCACCGCGCTTACGGAGCCTCTGGAGCGCCACAACTTCACGATGGCCATCCTCGCGGGGTTCGCCAATTTTCGTAGCAGCACCTTCAGCATTCAAATCCTGTTGCATGCGCTTCACGACTTTATGAATATCCTTTCTGAAAAAATCACCCCCAATACGGAACCAGCTTGCAAAAAGGAAATAGAATCCGACAACACCCGCCAAGAGGATGGGGAGCATCACCACGCCACCCGCCTCGTACGTATTCCGTAGGGATTCTATGAATATGTAGTACGTATTAGTCATTGTTTGCCACTTGATTTAGCAAGGTCAGTGAGCTTGCCGAACTGACCATGTATTAAGCATTCCTTCTTAGCACGCGACCAGCCCTGAACTTGTTTTTCTCTAGCAAAAGCATCATCAACTCTTTGAAATTCCTCAAAATAAACAAGTTCTACAGGACGATGTTTTCTTGTATAATTTGAGCCCATACCCATATTATGTTCCATCACACGCTTTTCCAATTCTCTTGTACTTCCTGTATAATAAGAGCCATCAGAACATTTCAAAATATACATGTAACTACTCATAAAACCTCATTATTTGCAGCGGCCCTTCGGCGTTGCTCAGGGACCTTACAAGGTTGGTGAGCTAGCCGAACCACAGGGACCTTATAAATAATCAATCAACTTTTTCCTTCCCGAAGACTTTATTCATAAGCGAGGTACT
>JAFWRL010000092.1 GCA_017520105.1 Fibrobacter sp. | reverse complement strand
GAAAATCCAGATGGCAAAATTCTTTTTGATGAACTTGCGCATATGCTCAAGGTAGAATTTGTGAGAAATGGACAATATACAGTTGTCCCTTTTCCTATAAAATATTTGAATGAACATATTCGATTCTGTGAAAAAGATGATTCTTTTGAAGAAGAATCTTGATGCCTATTTCACGTTAGGGATAGTGACCCCTTGGGGCGGAGACTCGCGGCTGTCTTGTATTGCGATTCTTGATAGCGTGGCTCCGTTTTAGGTGGCGGGCGGCGAGCGGAGCGATGACGAGCGTCCCTAAAATATAGCCCGACCCACGCCAGTGGGGAGCGCCCGTAAAATGCAAGTTGGTTTGCGTCGTGGTGAAGTAGCAGCAATATTTTTCTAATTTTTGCCTGTAACGCAAAAAAGGTGTTTATGCTGAAAAAGTTTTTGTTGATTGCTGCTGTCGTTAGTCTGTTTGGTGCTTGTGGAGATTCCGATACGTCGCAGACCGTTGTCGATGATCAAGGAGCCGCTGGTGAAAGCTCTTCGTCAGAAGAGCATGCGGTGAGTTCGTCTTCGCCAGAAACGCTGGGCAGTTCTTCGTCAGAAGGACAGCTTCCTTTTGATACGGTCGGCGCCACATTTGAAATTTATGGCTACGAACGTTATGACGAAAACATGCACGAGTATGGCGAGAATTCAAAGAATGTCGTAATGGTCGAGCAGAAAAATTTTTCGTCGTGCTATGTGAAAGAAGTCCCTAGCGGGGAAGTGGGTGTCACCTATATGGCGACGGGTTCCCCGATGGATTGGTTGCTCATTGCCCATGGGGATTCTCTCTTGATGTCGGATGTGCAGAATTGTTCCACGTACGTATGGGGCGATTGCCGCAAAGATGAATATGCCTATACGCAAAAGATTTCGGTCGGAGAAGAAGTCTTTTATTATGGCGAGTTTGAAAAAAATCTGATGCTGGTCCAGTTGACGGATTCGACTGTTTCTGTGTGGTATAAAAAGAATCCTAGTTACGTTGTGCCTCAGGCCCAGATAGATACAAACAGGCACAGTGGATGGAAAAAGAGCTTGTTCGAAAATGATTCGCTGGTGACGTTTGTCGGTGACGATTCCAGTTCGGCTTTTGTCGATACTATTTTCATCGAAAAATACAATGTGAAAATAACTAACGTCCAGAACACATGGATTTTTGAAAACGAGACCTGTACCACTCTGGGATACAAGGCGGCTCCTGGCATAACGCCGGAAGAATCGTGCAAGGCTGCTGGAAAGTATCGTAACGATGCCATCAAGTGCATCCAGCGCAATATGGGCGTCTCTTCGGATGTCTTCCCGAGGCTTTGCCGCCCTTATGGTGTAGCGAACCAGTATATGGGTGTCTGGTGCATCTTGGATAGTAATTAGCCTTTTTCGCTGATTTTCCTCATTTTTCTTATATTTTTCTTATTTTTCGTAAAGCTTTAAAAATTTAGCCTTGACTAATTAGCCGAGGCTTATTAAATTTAGTCTTGTCTAATAAAAATTAGTCAAGTCTAATAAAATTAGACAACGTTAACGTTAAAGGATCATCATATGGAAAACAATCACTTGAAACTCAGCCAGAGTCTCGAAGACTACCTCGAGATGGTGCACATGCTTCGCCTCGCGAACGGGATTGCCCGTGTCAAGGATATTGCGGCGGCTTTGTCTGTCAAGATGCCCTCTGTGGCTAAGGCGATTCTCGAACTCAAGAAACTCGGGCTTGTGACGCAGGAACCTTATAGCGGTGTGGAACTTACGGAAGCGGGTCGCAAGGCTGCTGCTGATGTGCTGAACCGCCATATTCTCCTCAAGGGATTCTTGATTCGTCTGGGCGTTTCTGAAGCGATTGCGGACAAGGATGCTTGCTGTATGGAACATATTCTTTCTGCCGAAACTCTCGCTACAATTGAAGAATTTATGAAAAAGAATAACGCGAGTGCGGCTGTAAAGAAGACTGCCAAAGGCGAAAAAAGGAAATAAAAATGGGTTGTAATTGTGGTTGCGGCGGCAAGTCGCAAACTAAGAAATGGGATTTGGAACCGAAATTTTCGGATCTTAAACGTGGCGACAAGGTTGAAATTGTCGGCTACAACGAGGGCGATGCCCGCTACAAGTCCAAGCTCTTGTCGATGGGGCTTGTCCGTGGCGTGACGCTGGAAGTCTTGCAGGTGGCGCCTCTCGGGGATCCGGTTGAAGTCAGTGTTTTGTCGTACCGTTTGTCGCTTCGCAGACAAGAAGCGAACGTTCTTAAATTGAAGTGGGTGTAATGGCTCCGAAGCTTTTTACTATTGCCATTGCCGGTAACCCGAACTGCGGTAAAACGGCTCTATTTAATGCTCTTACGGGCGCTCGCCAGAGTGTTGGTAACTGGCCGGGCGTGACTGTCGAAAAGAAGGAAGGCTTTTTTGAAATTGGCGACCAGCATATCCGCGTTGTGGATTTGCCGGGTACTTATGCGCTTTTCGCCAATGCTGAAGACGAGCGTGCTGCTGTCGATTACTTGCTCACTCGCGAGGCCGACCTTATTATCAACATAATTGATGCTTCGAATATCGAACGCAATTTGTTCTTGACGACGCAACTTGTCGATATGCAAATCCCGATGGTGATTGCGGCGAACATGATCGACATTTCCGAAAAGCGCGGCCTGCATTTGGACTTGGATATCCTTGCGGAACGTTTCGGCGTGCCGGTAATTCCGCTTTCTGCCGTGAACGAAAGAAGTATCACGAATTTCATCAGCCAGATGGCGCATGTTATCGCGGGCAAGAAGATGAAGCCCAAGGCGATTGACTACGGCGAGAATGTAGAAAAGGCTATCAAGTATTTGGAACCGAAGGTCGAACCGGTCGCAAAGCTTTTGGATGCGGATGCCCGCTGGGTTTCGCTGATGTACTTGGGCAACGAAAAGAGCTATGCGGACAAGTTTGCCGAAGCCAAGGTGCAGATTAACAAGGCTGAGGTCACGCAGATTCTTGGCGAAGAAAGCGAATTCGCGATGGCGGATTCCCGCTACAGCATGGCTCACGAAATCGCAAGCAAGACGATTCTTTCGAACCGTACAAAGAGAACCTGGTCGGATAAGCTCGATTCCGTGTTGCTCAACCGCTGGGCGTCTCTCCCGATTTTCCTCTTG
>JAFWRL010000091.1 GCA_017520105.1 Fibrobacter sp. | reverse complement strand
TGCCGTTTTCATCGAGCGTTTCGGATTCGCAAAAGACGGTGATAATCCTGTTATGGCCATGGAGTCCACGGCACTTGCTTTCGTAAGGGAGCGAAAGGCGGTGTGCTCCCGAAATTTCCATCCGCTTGATGACGCGATATTTGCTCATGCGAGATACTCCGTGTTGTCGATGATGCCTGCCGCGGCCAAAGCTTCTTTGCGTTCGATGCAAGTGCCGCATTTGCCGCAGTGTTTTTCAAGACCCTTGTAGCAAGACCAAGTTTGTGCGTAATCAATGCCGAGTGCCGCTCCCTTGCGGGCGATGTCTGCCTTGGAAATCGAAGTGTAGGGTGCGTCGATGAATATGTTCGCGTACGTTCCTGCCGAAATTGCCGCTGACATGTTGTCAACAAATTCTTTGCGGCAGTCGGGATAAACATCGTGGTCGCCGAAGTGATTTGCCATCATCACCTTCTGGAGTCCCTTGCTTTCGGCAAGGCCCGCTGCAATAGACAACATAATTCCATTGCGGAATGGCACCACGGTCGATTTCATGTTTTCGTCGGCGTAATGGCCTTCGGGAATTGCATCCGCTCCAGAGAGCAGCGACGATTCGAAATGTTCCGCCATAAACTTCAACGGAATCACGACATGCGGAATGCCCAAGGCTTCGCAATGTTTTTTTGCGAATGGGATTTCCTTGTGATTGTGGTTGCTGCCGTAATCAAACGAGACGGCGAGTGCGATTTCTTCGGCCCTGTCGTAAAGCAAAGTTACGCTGTCCATCCCTCCGGATAGGACTAGTAACGCATTTTTTTTATTGCCATTCATTTTGGCTCCTAGTTTTGTTTATAGTCAGGATGGATTTCGAACTGACTGTGGGTTAAGATAGCAATTTTTAGAGAGGGGCGATTTACTGTAGCATCTGATTGCATATATACAACCTTAATTAATCGATAGGAAATGGTCTTTTAGAAGAATATTCAAATATATGGGTAAAAATTTTTTTTATAAGACCCCTTGCCAAAGGAATTTTTGTTTGATATTTTTGTGGTATGATGAATTTTGTGACATGTGCAACTATGAACCGTCGTTGGTGGCGCGGACTCTAACATAGAGCCCGGTATTTGTCGCAAATCACCCAAGATTTTAAAGCAAAGGCTTCCGGACTCACGGAGGCCTTTCTTTTTTAACTCACGAAAATCCTCCGGGACAAAAAAGCCTTTGCAAAACCTGAAAAGGCAAACGAATTTTAAACCAGAGGATAAACATGACGAACTCGTCCAAGATTGATCACATTACTCAACGCCAAGGATACGAGCCGCGCACGGATAGCATCTACGTGGCGCTCCCGGGTGAACGTTACACCCCGTTTTCGCTCGGCAAGAAGCTCGGCGCAAAGGCCATCTTCGAATCGGCAAGCTTTGACCACGGTCGCAGCCGCTATTCGACCTTGATGGTCGATGAAGGATTCCGCCTGCGTCAAAACGAAAAGGACGTGAGCATCATCGTCGATGGCAAGGAAAGCGTCTTTTTGAAAGAAGGCGAAGGAGATATCTTGGATGCGCTTCTGTTGATTTCTGCCGAAAACACCGTGCCGCCTAACCAGATTCCGATTCCGTCTTCGGGCGTGGGCTATCTCGGCTACGAATTCTGCGCCCGTTGCGATACGATTCGCCTTGCACCGCAGGTCGATGAGCTCAACATTCCCGAAGCTGAATTTTTGATTGGCCACATCTACATTGTGTTCGACCACTTCACCGAAAAGCTTCACTTGTTCGCACTGAACTACGAAGAACATAAAATCGACTTGAAGGCAGCGATTGAAAAGGTTAAGGCTCGCCTCGCCGACCTCGATTTTAGCTATCTCGCCCCCGAAAAGCAGTACAGCAAGGGAATCACGATGACCGATCTCGAACAGTCCCGCAAGGAATACGTGGAAAAAGTCGCCGCCTTGCAGAAGCACATTGTGGCAGGCAATATCGTTCAGGCAGTCCCGTCTCGCCGTATCCAGTTCGCAAGCGATATCGAAGCACTCGACATTTACCGCCGCCTCCGCACGGTAAACCCGTCGCCTTACATGTTCTTCCTCGATTACGGTACGCACCAGTTTATCGGTGCATCGCCTGAAAGCTTGGTGCGCGTGCGTGACGGAATTGCCACCATCCACCCGATCGCGGGTACCCGCCGCCGCGGCAAGGATGACGCCGAAGACGAAGCATTGATGAAGAACCTGAAGGGCGACCCGAAGGAACGCGCCGAACATCTGATGCTCGTGGACCTGGCCCGTAACGACCTCGGCCGCGTTTGCGAAGCCGGCACGGTTGAAACCACCAAGTACATGGAATGCGAAAAGTTCAGCCACGTGATTCACCTGGTCTCTGACGTGCAAGGCCGTGTGGCAAAGAGCAAGAAGGCCATCGAAGTGCTGCGTTCCAGCTTCCCGGCCGGTACGGTGAGCGGTGCGCCGAAGATTAGCGCTATCGAAATCCTCTCTGGTCTCGAAAAGGTCAAGCGCCGCTTCTATGCCGGTGCCGTGGGTTACATGGAATCCGATGGCGATCTCGACTTCTGTATCGCCATTCGTTGCTGCCTCAAGCAGGGCAAGACCATCAGCCTGCAAGCCGGTGGCGGCATTGTGGCAGCTTCTAACGCCGACCGCGAATTCGAAGAAACGAACGAAAAGCTGGGTGCAGTGAGAGCTGTACTGGAGGGCGAACATTAGACGAAAGAACGCCCGCCAGGTTGCTGAGCACACCGAAGCATGGCGGACTACAGACGAAAAATGAGAGAAGATTCCCGCCTCCGCGGGAATGACGAATAAAAGCCTCATAGCTCAAAGCGAGCTTGCGAGCGACCTCATTCCTCATAACCCATTTACCAACTACAGAGTTTAATTATGATCGTCATTATCGACAACTACGATTCCTTTACTTACAATGTCTATCAGGCCATTGCAAAAATCACCACTGAAGAAATCCGCGTGCTCCGTAGCCGCGAATGCACCATCGCCGACATCGAAAAGCTCAACCCGAGCCGCCTCATTGTGAGCCCGGGCCCGGGCCGCCCCGAAGACGCCGGCATCTCCGTGGAAGCCATAAAGCACTTCGCCGGCAAGCTCCCGATTCTGGGCGTTTGCCTCGGTCACCAGGCTATCGGTTATGCCTTCGGTGCAAAGATTGTGCAGGCCAAGTTCATCAAGCACGGCATCGCCGAAGAAATCGACCTGGACGGCAAGGGACTTTTCCGCACCATCGGCAAGAAGAACATCTTCACGCGTTACCATAGCTTGGTCATCGATGAATCCACGCTCCCGGCTGACTTCGAAGTGACCGCCCGCGCGACCGACGGCGACATCATGGGCATCCGTCACAAGACTTTGCCGATTGAAGGCGTGCAGTTCCACCCGGAATCTATCGCGAGCGGTCGTGCCGACGAATTCTTCAAGGCCTTCCTGAACTATCGTCGCGAACCGCTCGACGTGCGTGGCATTTTGAACACGCTTACCGCAGGCAAAGACTTGAGCCGCGAAACTGCCGAAATGTTCATGGAAGACTTGACCGACGGTATCATGGACGAACGCCAGATGGCCGCTATCCTTACCGCACTTTCCAGCAAGGGTCCCGTGGCCGAAGAAATTGCAGGCTGCGCCAAGGTGCTGAGCAGCAAGAAGCGCAAGTTCCCCTACAGCGGCGACGAACTCACAGACATCGTGGGTACCGGTGGCGACGGCAAGGGCAGCTTCAACGTGGGCTCCCTCTCCGGCCTTATCGCCGCCAGCTGCGGCGCCAAGATTACCAAGCACGGCAACCGCGCAGTTTCGAGCAAGTCCGGCGCTGCAGACTTCTACACCGCTGCCGGCTTCAAGCTGGACATGACTCCGGACAAGGCCGCGAGCGTCATCGACAAGACGAACTTCGTGTTCCTCATGGCCCCGGTCTACCACAGCGCTATGCGCTTCGCCGGCCCGGTTCGCGGTGCCCTCGGCGTCAAGACCATCATGAACCTGCTCGGCCCCCTCACGAACCCGGCCGAAGCCAAGTACCTCATGCTCGGCGTTTACAGCAAGTCAATTCTGGAACCGTTCACCAAGGCTGCTAAATCCCTCGGTTCAACCATCTCGAGTGAACGGTTTTGATGGCAAAAGTTCAAAAAATAAATCTTATAGGATGCCATTTATTGTTAAAAAGTGTAAATCTTTTCATTTTTA
>JAFWRL010000090.1 GCA_017520105.1 Fibrobacter sp. | reverse complement strand
TCGCCGGAAAAGTCGTGCTGATCGGCCCCTATGCCGCAGGCATGCAGGACGAATACCGCACCAGCATCGACCACGCCGCCCCCATGTACGGCATCGAGATCCAGGCCAACCTGATCGACGCTTACCGGGCAGGGTTCTATCCCCGCGAAGCAAGCGTTGCCCGGTTCCACATGCCCGCCCAACTGCTGGGCGATAAGTTGGTGACCGTAGCAGATGCCGAGTTTGGGCACCGGGAGGTTCAGAATTTCGGGATTGTATTCCGGGGCGTCGGCCGCGTACACGCTACTCGGGCCGCCACTGTAGATGATGCCCTTCACGCCTTCGAGTTCGCTGACGGGAGCGGCGGGGGAGTGGATTTCGGTAAACACGCCCAGGCGGCGCACGCGGTTAGCAATCAGGTGGGCGTACTGCCCGCCAAAGTCCAAAACTGCAATAGTATCGACGTTCTTCATACGCCCCAAAAATAGAAAAAATACCCCCATAGTTTGTGATATTTTTCAAACCCCTGTTGCTTTTTCTAAAAAAAAACATATTTATGGATTATCTACTAGAGGAAAAAAGTCTAAGAAATGTGAGTTCTAGAAGGGAGCGTTTTATGATCAAGAACCGGCTTCTATTGTTTCTTGTTTTTTGTCTTTTCCTTGTTTCAACCTCATTTGCGAAATACGTCGCTGTACTTGAAACAGTTTCTGACGATAAGGATTTACTGACTCTTTCGGAGCGTCGCTATCTCACCAACATGCTTCGTGAGCAAGCCGTGCGAGAGCTTCCGGCTGAATTGAATTTCACCATCATGACTCGCGAAAATATCATGATGATGCTCCCTCCGGGCAAGTCCATCGAGGATTGCGAAGGAAGTTGTCTTGCCGAGACGGGCAAGAATATTGCGGCAGATTATGTGGCTCAAGCCCGATTGGGTAAGGTTGGTGCAAGTATTTCTATCAGCGCAGAACTTTACGAAACGGCGAGCAGTAAACTCGTTGCCAGTTTTAACGGTCTTGGTGCCGATGTTAACGCTTTGATGGACGTTATCAAGGCTAAGTCTCCAGATTTTTTCAGGAAAGCTCGTAATAGTGAAACTGGCATTGTGCGGACGGGTTTTGACGGACTCAGCAACCAGTCTTTTGCCGTGAATGTTTCGACAAATCCTTCTGGTGCAGCACTGAGCATTGATGGAAGGCCGGTGCCGCAATGTGCATCGACGCCTTGCAAAGTTCTTGTAGAAGCTGGGTCGCATCGATTTGTCGCCGTACTGCAGCATCATGAAGATGCCGAACAGCAAATTACAGTGAGCCAAAATGGGCAACAGATATCGCTAGACCTTGTGCCGCGTTATGGGACACTTGAATTGGATCTCGCTTTTTCTGATGGCGGCGGTTATGACGAATTGAATATAAAGGTTGATGATAATCCTGAACCTTCTTCTGATAAAGTTTTGATTGACCCGGGAACGCATAATGTCTCGATTGAACATCGATGCTATGCCCCGATTTCGTTCAAGATTGGCATTTCCAAAGATAAAAAGGAAACGTTCAAGGAAAAGCTAAAGTCGTTGAAAGGAGGCATTTCGCTCAAGGCACATTCTGCTTCGGGTGAAGAACAAAATTTATTTGTGTATGTAAACGACGAAAAAGTCGGCAAGACTCCATTCCTTGGTACTGTTCCAGTTTGTGCAAAAATTGAAATAGGTCCAAACCGTGCGCCAGTAGATGTTGTTTTGAAAAAAGGTGAAGTGACCGAATTCGATTATGTCGAATCTGAAAAGCAAATTGCAATTCCGGATTCCGCAAATAATGTCGCAGTTATGGATAGCATGCAGGTCGGTGAAAGCATCCCCACAAATGTGGAACAGCCTAAAAAGAGTTCGCATTTGGGCTTGAAAATTGCATCTGGTGTTGTTTCGGCACTTGGCTTTGGAACCGCTATTTTCAGTAACATTATGGCGAAACGGCTCTCGGAGAGGGAACCTCACGAAAAGAAGGAATACGATAAACGTTTGAAAAATATTGAAGTATTGGAAGTTGTTCGCACTGTTGGAATAGGCGTCGGAGCGGCAGGACTTGTCGGATTCGGCTTGACATTTGTTTTCTAGGGGAGGTGTGTATGAGATTCGGAATTAGAAATTATGAGTTGGGAATTGTGATGGCTGTTTTTCTTACAGCTTGTACGGATTATTCGCAGAATTTCGAGGATGATTTTGGTTATGCAAAATCGGGCAAAGGTGTTGAATTTTCCGGAAGTACACTGAAGGATCTCCGTGATGACAATGTTTATCGTGTTGCCAAGGTCAATAACATTTATTGGATGATGCAGGACCTTGCCTATGAATACTACAACAGCGAACAATACGGCAAGACGTATTGCCCAGAAAGTGATTCGAAAACATGTAATTCCACCGGGTGGCTTTATCCGGGAGAACATCTCGATAACGTTTGTCCTGATGGTTGGCGTTTGCCTTCTTACCAGGAATGGTATGAATTTTATAATTCATCTGCCTTTAGATCACAGAAGGAAACGATTCTGTATAACGGGAAACTTGGGGGTGATGGAGTACTTGATTTTAAAGGAGAAAACGCCTATTACTGGTTGACTAATGACTATGATTATGGATCATTATCTTATTACGGAGGCGGATATAAAGCTTGTGCGCTTATCTCAAGAGATGGATACATTGAAGGAAATTCATGTCATCAACAATGGAAGATTTCCGTGCGTTGCGTGAAGGATGTTTCCGGTTCAGATAATGTTAATGAAAATGATCAATCTGCTGATTATCATTATTTATTGGATAAGTATGACTGTTCTGTGAAGGATGGCGTTAAGGTTTTGTATCCAGAAGGCGGCGAGTCGTTCAAGGTGGGCGAAACCATCCCTGTGATATATGGTTCTGATATAAGGGGGCCTGGTTATCGGTTCGTGTTCAAGATGTCAGAAGATGATGAGGGTATCGATTTGCTTGATGAATCTGCTGGAGAGGAAAATCCGAATGGACAATCCTGCTATGTGCAGGAAGTCACTCTGTCGGCGGATCTTATCGATGGTCGCCCATATGGCTTTATCCGTATGATTTCTTACGAAGAATCCAGAAGAGGTGCAAATTCTGGAGCATTCAAGATTGGTAAGTAATGATTAAATACATGCTGATTTTGCTAAAAAATTAGCAGGAAATTCTCATATACACGCAGAGAACGCGACTTACCGTGTAACCGGACTTGAGTAGTGATTTCAGCAGAGGCACCACATGGATGGTTATCATTTCGCTGTCATCGAAACGTCCTTTCCAACTCTTAGCTGTACCATTGTCGAATACGTCTTTAATCATGGATTCGTAATATGGAAGGTATTTGCTGGATAAAATTTCTTTCAAGGACTTGTTGACAACCTCATCAGTGCTTGCAAATCCAGTATCTGCAGCAAGAGCATTATTGCATCCGAGAATACAAAAATTTCTATCCAACCAGAAAATACCGATGTTTGGGAAGTTGAATAGCGAATTCATCAAGGATTCTTCAACGCCGCTTTTCATCAAGAACGGAATTTCAGGAGATGTTTCGACTCGTCGAGCGGATCCCTTCATGACAATGCGGTCTTCTTCGTCGGGTGCGAGATGCCCGCGGAAATCGTACCAGACTAGGTTCTTTTCGCTATTCAGACAACGTATCTTGAGTGTGCCGAATCGGGCGTTTTCGTTTGTTAAGCGATTCAGTTGGTCGTGTTCATCTAGTAAAATGCCCTTGTCGTCGTACGCTGCTTGCCCTGACGCCTTCATGATGCATTCGTTCATGACGCGTTCCAACAGAGCGAAATCGTCTTTCGGCATCAACGTTTCAACATTGACGACACCGCCGGAGCGCGGTACATCCCGGTAATCATCATCCATCATCGGAGTGAGCAAACTCAACTGGCGGTTTTCGAAATCGTATTTCCACAGGAAATCACCGGTATTGCGCAAAAGCGATTTGAGCTTTGTATCGGCTTCTTCAAGGCGATGCTGGTATTCGACAATATTCGAGATGTTCTTGATAAGGCATACATAACGCGATTCGTCCATCGAAAGCCGTTGGTGCTGGCAGCGCATTTCGAACCAGAGCATCGTTCCGTCATCGCGTTTGTACGAAAACATGAAAGGCATTTCAGGGTGCTTGTCGATGTCGTCAAAATAAAGTTTGAGACGTGCCCAGTCTTTTGGTGGTAATATGTCTCTAAATGGACGGTCTTTGCTCAAATTGTCAAATAGGGGATCTGACATGAATTGTGGAAGAGAACTGATAAATTCGAATTTTTCAGAAAGTACAACGATGAATTCGCCCAAGTTCCCGGCAAAGAGTGTATAGAGTTTCTGTCTTTTTCGATATTCATACAACAATAGGATTGTGACTATCAGTAACAGTAAAAGTACTGTACAGACATAGCACCATCCAACAGACCAGTCAAAAGAGTTCATCATACGGTTATAAGATAATCAATTTTAAAGGAGGGCGGCAAGTATGTATTTTTTTAAAAGCAAAAAAGCTCACCCGTAGGTGAGCTTCGTAGTTCCAAGTTCGAAGTTATTAGAGATGTTCTTATTGCAATTTCTAGTAACTAGTATCTAGTAACTAAGTTCTAGTAACTAATTTGCAAAGTATTCCTTGGCCTTGGCGACAACGTCTTCGACCTTGACCATGGTGAATTCCTTTTCGTTGCGGAACTTCCACTCGACTTCGCCGTTCGCGAGGCCCTTCTTGCCGATGGCGATGCGCACCGGAGAACCCCACAGGTCGGCGTCCTTGAACTTCACGCCTGGGCGTTCGTCGCGGTCATCTACGAGCACGTCGATGCCGGCGGCTTCGAGTTCCTTTTCGAACTTCTCGGCGAGTTCCATGAGTTCGGCTTCCTTGCCAATCGGGACGATTTCCACCTGGAACGGAGCGATGGACTTGGGCCAGATCGGTCCGAAGTCATCGTGGCTGTTTTCCACGACGGAGGCCATCAGGCGGCCCACGCCGATGCCGTAGCAGCCCATGATGGCGGGTGCGGTGGTCTTTTCGGCAGTGAGGAACTTCGCGCCCATGGATTCGGAGAACTTGGTGCCCAGCTTGAAGATGTTGCCCATTTCAATACCGCGAGTTTCCGTGAGGAGTTCGCCGCAGCAGGGGCACTTGCAGACTTCGCTCGCTTCGGCGATGTCGGCCACTTCGAACTTCGGGAAGTCGCGCTTCGGGTTGCAATGCTTGAAGTGGAAGCCTTCTTCGTTTGCGCCCGTCACGAGATCGAAGGAGTCGGCGATTGCTTCATCCACGATGATGCGCGTATCGTGAGAATTAATCGGGGACGCAAAGCCCGGAACCATGCCGCAAGATTTGATGAGGCTGTCTTCTGCCGGATAGAGTTCCTTGGCCTTCAGCAGGTTGTGGAGCTTGATTTCGGAAACGTCGAGGTTGCCCGGAACCACCACCGTGATGAGCTTGCCTTCGAAGTCGAAGAACACGCACTTGGCGGTCGATTCTGCCGGGACGTTCAGGAACTTGGTGAGTTCGTCGATACTTTCGCTGTTCGGCGTGGCGACCTTTTCGAGGGTGGCGTTTTCGTCGCCCTTGAACGGCACGCGCTGGAACTTGGCGATTTCGCGGTTGGCCTGGTAGCCGCACTTCTTGCAGAGAATCAGGTAGTCTTCGCCGTTCGGAGTGTCGAGCATGAATTCGTGAGCGACATTACCGCCCATGATACCCGTATCGCTCTGCACCACCACCGGTTCAATGCCCACGCGACGGTAGATGCGGAGGTAGGCGTCGTATTCTTCCTGGTAGTGACGGTC
>JAFWRL010000089.1 GCA_017520105.1 Fibrobacter sp. | reverse complement strand
CAGCCGATGGAGGCTCCCATCAAGGTGCCCGCGACGGCGTCGGAGAACCAGTGGGCCTCCCCTTTTGCGCCGAGCACCATGCTTGTTGCGATGTAACCTGCATACAGAGCGCAGCCTGCCACGACGAGGGGCTTGTCGCGGTTATAGCTTGCGATGCTCATGGCCATGGCCGCGTTGGTCATGGAATGCCCCGAGGGCCAGCCGTAAAAGACTCCGCGCCTAAAGAACCCCCACTTGAAATCGCGGGAACGCTCGCCGCTGTTGAGTTCTGCGTCGGGGTGCTCGCGCGCCGAAATCGCCTTGAGGATGTTGTTGTAGAGGAACGCCACGGCGGTAGCCTGCACGGCGACGGCGCCGGTGTTGTTCAGCGCGCGGTTGTCGCTGATGAAGTACATGTAGCCGGGGACGAGTATCGGGAAAAACGTCCCCATCATCATGCCGGGAGTGAACGCGATGCCGTACGCCAACTGGTCCTGACGGGCCGCAAAACGGGCAACCATCAAGTCGTTATTTTCCATCGAGAACTTGTACGTGAGCGCACCGCCGAGCATGTGGAATCCGAGCGGCCAGCCGAACGCACTCAGCAACATATTATGGCCCAGGTGATCGAACGGGGAAAGCTTTGGCGCGGTATCGACATTCGCAGAAGTCGCTGCGGAATCTGCTTCGACAGCAGCGGAACCCGTGGCACAGGCAAAAGCCAAAACCACCATCCAACGAAGCGCTATTTTGTCTAGACGAAAAATCAAGATTTGACCTCGTTTATTATTTCGAGAGCGCCTTCACCCATTCGCGGACAACGTTTTCGGAATCCTTGACCTTGCTTCCGCGCACAGAAAGGGCGGTTTTCTTGTCGAATGCGGCGCCCTTCGCCTGCATCAGCTTTTCGAGCGTAGGGAGGCTCTCTGCACCATCGGACGACCCTTCGTGAGAGAAGAACGCATAGACGTTTTTGCCTTGCAAGTTCGCCTGCTTCAGAAATGTCATCACGGGCATCGGCACGTCGTACCACCAGACCGGAAAGCCGACAAACACCGTCTTGTAACGTTTCATTTCTTCGTCACTCAAGGAGAGGTTTATCTCGGGATAGATGTTTTCATCGTGCTCCTTTTTAGCGACATCGACTGTTTCGTTGTAGCTAACAGGGTATTCTTCCTTGCGCAAGATGCGGGCGTAATCGGCTCCGACTTCGTCGGCAATCCAGTGCGCCATGCTCCGCAGGTGCCCAGACCAGGTGAAATACACCACCAGCACATCGCCTTTTTTCGAGAAATCCGCATCGGCATTCTGGTCGGTCCTGTTGCGCTCGGCACAGCCCACCAAGGAAAGCAGGGCAAGCGCAAGCGTTAAGACAAGAGTGTAAATTCTAGCGTGTTTTTTCATGGAGCGTTTCCTTTTGGGCTACCTTTCTTAATTATAAATTAGATAAAAAAACACCTATTCACAATAGCAAAATTACGGCTAGAATTATGGGTTTTACGGTTCGGAAATTTTTATAAGGCTATGTCACAACAAACAGTTGATAAATAGCCATTTTTATAGGGGAGTATCAGAACT
>JAFWRL010000088.1 GCA_017520105.1 Fibrobacter sp. | reverse complement strand
CTGTTGCTTATCAGCTCGTTCCAGTCATCGGCAGTAGGCATAGCCCAATCACCGCCCCAGTTGGCCGCAGCGGCATCGTCGATAGCTTCGAGGGTTTTCTTGTTGTCGCCAACGAATGTTACGCCTGAATACCAAATACCGCCCTTCAGCTCACAGTCGAAAGTGTATCTATTGATGTTGAACCAGTTGGTGTCTTTTTTCAAACCATTTCTGCCATCCATCTTAGCATCGTTCATGTATGCGTACGACGACCATTCATAGACGGTTTTGGGTTTGGTTTCGCCCCAGGCGAAATAGTCGCCAAGTCCTTCAGGCTTGTCGGCACCAACGTTACTGGTCGCCCATAGCGTGCCCGAAGGCAGTCCTAAATCGACATATTGCGGCGTAAATTGTTGGTCTGCAGCTATTGCGTTTGCAACTGCAAATAATGTTAATGCTGCAAATATTTTTTCCAAAAGCATTTGTTTTTATTTTCTCCTTGGTTCTAAAAAAGCCCTTATAACATTTACTTTCTGAATATACCTTTATTTACGGGTTTGCAAGCGGGTTGGCGCAGAAAAGCAAAGCCAAATCTTGACCTTTTAGCCATTTTTTAGGCGAAACTCGTGCAAAGAGTCTGCGTTTTTTCTAAATTTCGCCGTACTATGAGTGAATCTATTAACAATGTCAAACAGGCGTTTGATGCAGAACTTGCACAAACCGACCTTACCAATCAAGAAGCAGTCAACAATCTTCGCGTCAAGTACCTTGGAAAAAAGGGCGCAGTCACCGACCTCATGAAGCAGATGGGTTCTCTTTCTGCCGAAGAACGTCCTGCTTACGGTAAGCTCGTGAACGAATTGAAGGTTGCCGTTTCTGAAGCTATCGACAAGGCTATCGAAACCGCAAACGAAGCGGCCCTCCAGAAGAAACTTGCGAGCGGCGCGGTCGATATCACGCTCCCGGGCGCTGGCATCGCTGCCGGTTCGACGCACCCGCTGTACGACGTCCGCGAAGAAATCATCGACTTCTTTGCGCAGATGGGTTTTGATGTAGATTTCGGTCGCGACATCGAAACGGATTGGTACAACTTCGAAGCGCTCAACACTCCGCCCGACCATCCGAGCCGCGACATGCAAGACACGTTCTACGTCGATAACAAGGTCATGCTCCGTACGCACACGTCGGGCACCCAGATTCACTACATGGAAACGCACAAGCCGCCTTTCCGCATGATTGCTCCGGGCCACGTGTTCCGCGTCGATAACGATGCGACCCACGCTCCGATGTTCCAGCAGTGCGAAGGTCTTGTCGTTGACGAAAACATCAGCTTCGCCGACCTCAAGGGCGTGCTCCAGGTATTCATGAACAAACTCTTTGGCGCAGGCGTCAAGACGCGCTTCCGTCCGAGCTTCTTCCCGTTCACGGAACCGTCTGCAGAAATGGACGTGAGCTGCGTGTTCTGCGGTGGCAAGGGCTGCCGCCGTTGCAAGGGCACGGGTTGGATGGAAATCGGCGGCTGCGGTTCTGTCGATCCGAACGTGTTCAAGAACTGCGGCATTGATTCCGAAAAGTTCACTGGCTTTGCATTCGGTTTCGGCCTTGACCGTATCGCCATGCTCCGCCACGAAATTCCGGAAATCGGCCTCTTGACGGCCAACGACCAGAGATTCCTCAGCCAGTTCTAGGTTAGACGAAAGACGTAAGATTAAAAAGCGGACCGTTGAGGTTCGCTTTTTTTATAACCGATCCCGGCACCCCGGAACTTGTCCGGGGCAGGCTCCAGCCGGGATGACAATGCAAAAAAATAGCGGGCCGAGGCCCGCCACTTTTAAGACTTCCTACTGTCAACTTCCTACCGACTACACTAAGATCTCTTGTAGTCGTCCTGCATGCGGATAATGTCGTCTTCGCCGGTGTATTCGCCGACCTGGACTTCAACTATCACGAGCGGGAGCTTGCCTTCGTTCTGCAAGCGGTGAACCGTTCCCGAAGGAATGTACGTCGATTCG
>JAFWRL010000087.1 GCA_017520105.1 Fibrobacter sp. | reverse complement strand
TGAATGTCTGCCCCGAGCAGATGACATTCTTTATTTCGGAGTCTTTTTTGTAGGCTTCACAAACTCTTGCCAAGGTCGTTTCTTCTATACCCGTATATGCTTCCATTATCGTGTAATCGTTATTGTTTTTTGTCAATGTTGTGATTGCAGTCTTGCTTGGATATATAACGCTGACTTGTATTGTATTCCCGTTGGCTATGACGTTGCAGGACTGGACTGTTTCGCCGGAAGAACTGTTCGAATTACCGTTTTGAGAGGCTATTTCATTTTTGAGGCTGTTTATGTTTTTGAGAGTCTCGTCGTACCAGGTATCGCATTGATTTTTCAATGTTTCTTTTAATTGGGAGATGACAAAAGGCTTTTGCGATTCATTGACATTTGGAAGAGTTGATTCGAATGTGGCAACGTTATCCATGCATTTATATGTTCCATTATCCAAATCTTCTGCCAAGTTCTTCATCATGTTACACATTTTATCTTTTTGATTCAAAAAAAGCCCTGAAACTTCCGCTTTTCCGCGGTATATCGCTGGATTGTTGGTGTTTGCCTCTAGTTGTTGCCTCATGTAGGTTTCGTCGCTCAGAACGGAAAAGTTAAAATCTAGCGAAACACTATAATCCGTTGCATAGACAACGCATTTCATCGATGCCTGACTGCGGTCTATGTGACGTTCATAAATCTGGTCGCCTTTGATGTACGAATCTGGAGAAGTGCTGGAATCACATGCTGCAAAAATTGCGGCAAAGGACAACGGGTAGGCTATAAAGTGTCTCATTTTCATTCTCATCATTTTTTTTTGCTAAATATACAAATTGAACACAAACTAAATTTTTCATTTTTTGTAAATTTCAAATTACAAACTTTTTTATAACAAAGAAACTCCCCTATTTGCATTTTAAATAAATATCGAGAACGCGATAAAATGTCTGTATAATGATGCAAAGATAATTATATTTATTTTAGTAACAATGAATAGAGGGATGCATGTTTTCTCGTTTTTTTAATCATAAGAATGTCCTTGCTGTTTTTACTGCTGTTGCCGCTTTTGCGGTGATGTCTTATGCAGATGGGGTCCGTTACAAGGATCGTCTTTTTGCGGTCGAGAAGGCTAAGGACGTTTCTTACGCCAAGGATGTCCCCCACTTGAGTTCACTGCATTCGCTGTCCGAAACTCTTCTTGAAGAAACGGACCAATACGTCTATTTTTACACCAACGAAAAGGATGTGGAGCTGAAGCCGCTGCTGATGGACCTCTACACGCCGAAGGATGATTCCGAAAAGAAGCGTGCCGCCGTTATTGTGAGTCATGGCGGGGCCATGGTCGCTGGCGCTAAAGACGATACGGACCAACAGACAGTAACTTATTGCGATTCCCTTGCTGCACGCGGTTTCGTTGTTGCCTCTATTGAATACCGCATGGGGGTAACGCTTGAAGGGAGCGGCTTGACTTATAGCATTGATAGCGCAGATTTTGCACGTTCAGTCTATCGCGGTGTCCAGGATATCAACGCCGCCGTTCGCTACATGCGTAAGAATGCCGACAATCTGGGGATTGACCCGAACCGGATTTACCTTGTTGGAAACAGTGCCGGAGCCATCCTTTCCCTTGAAAATGTCTATAGCGCAAAGGAAAACGACTTCCCCACTTACATCCAGAAAAACGGAGCTCCGGATCTTGGCAGCTTGAACGTTTACGGTGAACAGGGCGTGGATTCTCATGCGAATGGAGTCGTTGCCTTGTGGGGCGCTATCCACAATCCGAACATTATCGGCGAAAACAGGACTCCGGTTTTTCTTGTCCACGGAACGGATGACGAAACTGTTCTTTTCAAGACGGGGCGTCCTCTCGCAAATGCGAGTTCCATGATTGTAAACATGCTTCCCAATAGTATGGCATTGCTTGCGTCTTTGTTGAAACTGGATATTGGGACTCCTACCCTATACGGTAGTTTTGTCATCGATTCTGTATTAAAGGCGAAGAATATTGAACACGAAACTTATTTTGTCGAAAAAGCGTACCACGAATTCTACGATGAACCGGAATACGAAAAGCCGGTACGGACAAAGGTTTTTGACTTCCTTTACAAACTCGCTACTTCGGAGTCGAAATCGTCTATTGGCAAACACGCTATGTTGGCTCGCTCCTCTGTAGTCCAGATGCAAAACGGCAACAGGAGTTTCACTGTTTCTCGTGGAATGGGGCTGAAGTTTAATGTCGTTGACCTTCGCGGCCGTCCTGTAAAATCAGGAAATGTTTCTGCTGGTGAATCCGTGGATTTGGGCGCTCTTAAAAACGGTGTTTATGTGTTGCGGGTCCAGGGCGAGCGTGCAATACGATTTGGGTTGAGCCAATAGCATGATTGATTTTCGGAACGGTTGATACAGTTTGATTCTTAAGTTCATTTAGCGTCGTTTACGAGCAAGCCTTACGAACCTATATTATAAACGGTACGTGGGATACTTATCAAGATAATATCCTGGAGGATAAATGAATATCAAGAAAACTGCTGTCAAGGGTGCTCTCGCTGTAGCTGCGACCGTGGCCGCACTCACCACTAATGTCAGCGCAAAAGATTTTAGCGGAGCAGAACTCTATACCCTGCAAGAAGTCCAGTACGGCAAATTTGAAGCCCGTATGAAGATGGCTGCAGCATCAGGGACGGTGAGTTCCATGTTCCTCTACCAG
The DNA here is from genome assembly GCA_017520105.1 of Fibrobacter sp. Next base: position 6,483 of record JAFWRL010000087.1, on the reverse strand, counting down.
AACGGTTCCGAAATCGCCGATGGAAGGCCCTGGGTAGAAGTGGATATCGAAGTTCTCGGCAAGAATCCCGGAAGTTTCCAGTCCAACATCATTACCGGCAAGGCTGGCGCACAGAAAACCAGTGAACAGCATCACCAGGTCAGTCCGGCGACCGATCAGGCTTTCCATACATACGGTCTCGAATGGACTCCGAATTATGTTCGTTGGACTGTCGATGGCAAGGAAGTCCGCAAGACGGAAGGCGGCCAGGTTTCCGCATTGACAGGAACACAGGGGCTCCGATTCAACCTTTGGTCTTCGGAAGATCCGGGGTGGGTCGGCCAATTCGACCAATCCAAGCTTCCGCTTTTCCAGTTCATTAACTGGGTCAAGGTTTATAAATATACCCCGGGCAAGGGCGAAGGCGGCAGCGATTTTACGCTTGACTGGACAGACAATTTCGATTCGTTCGATGGTTCACGCTGGGGCAAAGGCGACTGGACATTTGACGGCAACCGCGTCGATCTTACCGACAAGAACATTTATTCGAAAGACGGCATGCTGATTCTCGCCCTCACCCGCAAAGGTCAGGAAAGCTTCAACGGCCAAGTTCCCAAGGATGACGAACCTGCACCGGTTTCTTCTAGCTCTGTCGCGTCCAGTTCTTCAAAGGCTGTTTCTTCTAGCAGCGTGGCGGCGAGTTCTTCGAGTGTCGCCTCTTCGAGCAGCCAGGTGACTCCGACCAGTTCTTCCAGTGAAACGGATGCCATTCGCGCTTTCCGCACGACTCCGACGGTCGCCAAGGAACGCCGAGGCCTCGTGAACGCCAAGGGCGCAAAGGTTTCTCCGAACGGTCACAAGCGCTACCGCGTAAATTTTGAATACTAGTCGTCTGATTCTCTTTATAATTCTTTCTTTTGCAATGACCATACGGCTCAAACCGTATGGTTTTTGTTTTATGTTCCGAAAAAGTATTTGATGATTAAGGGTTGACTTTCTTTTGGGCAAAAAAAGACTCTTTTTTTATTTTTTGACACTAAACTGTCAAAAATCTTTTGTATTTTTGTTCCCGAAAATTCAAAAAAATAGGATAGTAATATGGCTTATTTGAATAAGGTTATGCTTATCGGTAATATCGGCAAGGATCCAGAAGTTCGCGTCAATCCCAACGGTGGTCGCAAACGAGTTACTTTTTCGCTTGCTACATCTCGTCGCTACCGCGACAATAACGGCGAACAGAAGGAACAGACGGACTGGCACAATATCGTTGGCTGGGGAAAAATTGCCGATATCGTCGAACAGCTTGGCATTCGCAAGGGTATGAGCCTTTATGTTGAAGGTACTTTGACAAACCGTAGCTGGACCGACCAGAATGGACAGAAGCGCTATAGCACGGACGTCAATATGGATACGTTCCAGCTTCTCACTCCGCGTGGCCAGGGCGGTGCTCCTGCTGCCGGTGGCTTTAGCCAGACGACCGGTTACCAACCGAACAGTTTTAACGGTATGCAACAGAATAGTGCCCCATCCTACGATGCAGGCATGGCCGAAGAAGATGTCGATCTTCCGTTCTAGTTCACGAATTTCTAAATGAATCAGGGAATAGCTGAAATAACACTCATCTATGCGTTGCCGTTAGGAATATCATTTGTAACGCTATTTACTACGGCAGCGACTCCTGGGCGTAACACGAAGGTTGTAGGAGCAATACTTTCTACACTAACTGTCGTGATAGACTGTTTGTTCTATTTCGTCAAGAATACCATCATCGTTCAAAATGTCGAAGGTGGTATTTTACTTTCGTTCTTTTTGCTTTTTCTGTTCGGTCTGCTTTGCCTAGTCCAAAGCGAAGAATGGTCAACCCGTATTTCGTTTCTCCTTATTTCCATGTGCATGCTGACTGGGCTAATCGGGACGGCGTGCTTTGAACATCCGACGTTAGTTCTTACGTCTTCGTACTCCCCTGCGGAACTTATTTCTGCAAACAAGAAATACGAGGACTACATTTCGTCGTTCGACAAGGCTAGCAATGATAAGGCAAAACCGGGAGCACATCGTTCTTCGCGCAATCAAGAAGACTTAGAATCGGATGCTGAAGATGACGATGAATACACTCCGGAAGTGATGGGTCGGCTTGATAGCTATGCGGAAAAGGCCGAGATGTTGACGGGCAAGATGCTCGACATTATTCGTTCTATTGAAACCTTCCAACCGATGGAACAGAATATCAGCGAAATGAAGCGCGAAAACATAAGCCAGCAGGCGCTTGCTCTCAACAATAAGGCAACGTCGTTGAATCGCAAGGCTATTGGCTTATTCCATCCGCTTCAGGCCCGAGATGCACATGCGGAGCTGGTCGAGGCTTCGGAATCGCTTCGAGGCGCAGCTCACACATTGTATGCATCCTGTCTCCAAGAAGACCCGGGCGAACAGACTCAAAAATTTATGCAAGCCCGCAAGATGGTACTGGAAACTCAGAAACACATCGATCAGTTTAATAAGCTTATACAAAGTTTAAAATGAACAATCAACCTCAACAAAAAGAAAACAAAGGTTAAATCTATGATTCGTAACGTAGCGATCATGGGCGCCACCGGCGCAGTAGGTCAGGAACTCCTCAAAATCCTTGAACAACGTAACTTCCCGCTTCAGAACTTGAAGCTCCTCGCCTCTGAACGCAGTGTCGGTCGCGAATATGAATTCAAGGGCGAAAAACTCAAGGTTGAACTGACTTGCAAGGACGCTTTCAAGAACGTTGACCTCGTGCTCTCTTCTGCAGGCGCTAGCGTTTCCAAGGAATTCGCTCCGATTGCTGTTGATGCCGGCGCTGTCGTTGTTGACAACACGAGCTTCTTCCGCATGGATCCGAACGTTCCTCTCGTCGTGCCGGAAGTAAACCCGGAAGACATCAAGCTCCACAAGGGCATCATCGCTAACCCGAACTGCACGACCATCATGATGGTTGTCGCTTTGAAGCCGATCAATGACTTGAGCAAGATTACCCGCATCCACGTCGCTACCTACCAGAGCGCAAGCGGTGCCGGTGCAACCGGTATGGCCGAACTCAAGCAGCAGTATCAGGAAATCGTCGAAGGCAAGCCGGTCACCGTAAAGAAGTTCGCACACCAGCTCGCTTATAACCTCATTCCGCACATCGACGTGTTCACTGACAACGGCTACACGAAGGAAGAAATGAAGATGTTCAACGAAACGCGCAAGATTATGCACAGCGATGTCCGCTGCGCTGCAACCTGCGTCCGCGTTTCCGCACTCCGCTGCCATTCCGAAGCTATCAGCTTCGAAACGGAACGTCCGCTTTCTATCGAAGAAGTTTCGAACGCCATCAAGAACGGCGAAGGTCTCCAGCTTCGTGACGATGTTGCAAACAACGTCTATCCGATGCCGCTCGACCTCATGGGCACGGACGACGTCTATGTTGGCCGTATCCGCAAGGACCTCGCCTGTGACAACGGCATGAACATCTGGATTGTTGGTGACCAGATCCGCAAGGGTGCTGCTCTCAACGCAGTCCAGATTGCAGAACGTCTGTAATTGACATACTCGGCTACAGCCGAGTATGTCATCCTGAACCCGAACGGATGAAGGATCCATCCAGTCATTTCAAAAGCAAAGAACGCCTCCCGAAAGGGAGGCATTCTTTGCTTTAAACAGCTAGACGATTAGAAGCGGAGCATAGCACTGAAGTCGATAAGCGTGCCGTCAGCCTGGAAGAAATTGCCCGCGCCGGAGAACAGCTTGTCGCCGAGGCCGAGTTCAACCGCGAGGAAATCCTTGTACTGGTAACGGAAACCGACAGAGGCGACAACGGGGAACATTTGATCCACCATTGTGGTAACGTCTGTTTCGTTGTCCTTGTTGTAGCTGAAGACCACCCAGTTGTAACCAGCTTCGCCGTAGAACATGAAGTTCTTTTCTTCGCCAATGAAGACTTCGCCCATCATGCTCGGCTGGAGAATTGTCGTGATGCTGAAAGCGTCGTTCGGATCATCCATGTGCTTGTAAACGATGATACCGCCGATGCCAATCAAGACACGGGCGTTATCGTTTTCAAGGACGGACACTCCTCCACGGACGTACGGATCAATCTGCCAGTAGGAATCCGGTTCGCTAGCAGGATCGACTTCCCCATCGACTTCGATTTCGTTCAGGTAATTGAGGAAGCCTACGCCGGCAGTCCAAGTGAAGTTCTTGGCTGTAGGTGCGTTCGTCAGGTTCAGATTCAGCGAAAGGCTGTTGTAACGTTGTTCAACTTCGTTGCCGGCATCGGGGTCCAGGTGAACCTGGTTTTTCTTGGTCAGCCAGTCTCCTTCCAAGGCGAGGTTGTAGCCCATGAATCCCTTTGCGATGGCGAAAGCCCAGTCGTCACCGCCGTTAGTCGTGCTCTGGACGGTGTTGTCGTTGCTTACCCTGTTACGACCGAGACCCGCTCTCAAATAGAAACCGAAGCCCGGTACTGCATAACCGAGAGTAAGTCTGCCAAGTTTACTATCGTCAAGCGGGGCTGCCGAAATATCGAATGCCGTAAAGAACGAACCGAGGGAGACGATTCCCATTTCATTGGTCGGTTCAATGTAGAAGAACTTGCGGTTGGCAAACAAGTTCGGATAGCGGAGCAGGAGAGTGATGTTGTTCGCTGCAGCCATGTTGCTGTTCATGTTGTAGGACCTGCCATGCAAAATGCTGTTGAACGAAGAACGTTTGGATTCCTTCGGAATGTCCGGTGCGACAAAGGGAACTGGTGCCGTGAGGTCGTTGGATGCAGCAGCCTGTTCTTCTTGCTTCTGGAGTTCCTGCTCGCTCATGGACGGGGCTGTTGCCGAAGAGGTTGTAGTAGAGGAGGTTTCGGATTCTGCAGAGGCATCTACGTATTCCTGTGCAAAAGCCGTACCGAGACTGATGAGGCCGATGCCAAACATCTTTTTTAAATTCATTTTGTAACTTCCTATAACTTGTTGTTTCGTGTAATAAGAATATAATTAAAGTTTCGCGTTTTGAGTATTAAAAATCGGTTACATGTTTTCAGTAACTTGACTGTTACAAGTGTCTTCCAACTGTACCGAAACGGTTCTACCCCAAATTTTCCGGATTCAGGCACTTCAATTCATCGACCACAAAAAGTCCGTCCTTGCGGATGAGCTTGTCGTCGAACCAGATTTCTCCGCCGCCGTATTCCGGACGCATGATGAGCACCAGGTCCCAATGGATTGCGGACTTGTTGCCGTTCGGCGCGTCTTCGTAGCACATGCCCGGCGTGAAGTGGATGCTGCCTGCAATTTTTTCATCGAAGAGGATGTCGCACATCGGCGAAAGTACGAACGGATTGAAACCGATAGCGAACTCGCCCACGTAACGTGCGCCTTCGTCTGTATCGAAGATGGCGTTCAGGCTCTTGTTGTCGCCGGTTTCGCAAGTCGCTTCGACAATCTTGCCCTGCTTGAAGACGAGGCGGATGTTGCTGAACTGCTTGCCATCGTAAAGGGTCGGTGTGTTGTAGTGGATGACGCCTTCGATACTCCCCTGCACCGGAGCCGTATAGACTTCTCCGTCGGGGATGTTCATGTTGCCGCAGCATGGCACTGCGGGGATTCCCTTGATGCTGAAGGTGATGTCTGTATCTTGCGCTACGAGACGCACTTTGTCGGTACGATTCATGAGATCGACTAGATGCTGTGCCGCCGCAGCCATTTTCGGGTAATCGGCGAGGCAGGCCTTGAAGTAAAAGTCTTCGAATGCTTCCGTGCTCATCTTGGCGCCCTGCGCCATCGACGGGTTCGGCCAGCGGAGCACGCACCAGCGCGTATTGTTCACGCGGTAGTTCAAGACATCCTGCGTGATTTTTCTGTATGCAAGCATTTTCTTGTCGTCGATGTCGCAGTTTTCCATGGCGTTGTTCATGGCACGGATGGAGAGGTACGCTTGCATTTTCTTCATTTCATCCATCGCAAGTTCGGCAGAGAGCTTCATCTGATTCTCGGAAGCGGAGCGGATGATTTCGCGGCGGATACGGCTATTGTAATTGTGTATGAATGCGTTGCCGCCGACTTTAGCGACGGCCTTGATGAGTTCTGTTGATAGTTCGTCCGGCGTATCGGTCGTTTCGATTAAAATGTTTTCGTTCGCCTTGAGTGTGATGGCGTTGTTGATTAAATTCTCAGCAAGTTGCGTAATTCGAGGATCTTTCATAATTCCAGTACACCTTGTTAAAAAAAACGTGAAAGCCGGCGACATTAATATCGCCAGCTTAAAATTTAAAAATCTATTCTATTTAATTCTATTCTATTTTGTTATTCCGTAAAGGTAAATGGGATTGTCACAGTCGTATTTCCCGATTTGACCTTAGAAAACGTCCATCGTCTGACGGCATCCTTGATTTCGTTATCGAAAACGCTGTATTGGGTTGTCGAGGAAACCAATGACATACTGATGATTTCACCGCCCGGAGCGATTGTAAATCTCAATGTAATTTTTCCCTGGAATCCCGGA
>JAFWRL010000086.1 GCA_017520105.1 Fibrobacter sp. | reverse complement strand
TGGTTGCGGCGTGCCGGGCATTATGGGCTCCCGCGTGCTCGAATCCAAGCGTGAACGTTTCCTCACGATTTTCCTTGTGCCGTTCATGAGCTGTGGCGCTCGCCTCCCGGTGTATGCGCTGTTTGCGGCGGCGTTCTTCGGAACGCAGGCAGGGACGGTGGTGTTTGCGCTCTACCTTGCGGGTGTTCTTTTTGCGATTGTGTATGGATTGGTTCTTCGTCGCTCCTTGTTTGTTGGCGAGGCGAGCAACTTTGTAATGGAGTTGCCGCCATACCACCTGCCGAAATTCAAGTCGCTCATGATCCACTCCTGGCTCCGTTTGCGTGATTACGTTATCCGTGCCGGTAAGGTGATTACGATTGCCGTTGCCATCCTCGGGTTCCTCAATAGCTTTGGTTTTGTTGAAAAACTTTATACGGAAATCAATGGCGAAAAGACTGAAATCGTAAAGTCCGAAGAGGGCTACGCGATGGTTCAGGACGAAAAGGAAGTGCCGCTGCCTGAAGGTGTCGTGATTGACGAATCAAAGGTCCAGACGGAAAGCGAATTCACTGCGGGTAACAGTGATTCCGAAAACAGCTTGCTTTCTGCAATTGGCAAGGCGATTACTCCGATTTTCGAACCGTTCGGTGTCGAATCCAACAACTGGCCTGCTTCTGTGTCGCTGTTCACGGGCCTCCTCGCCAAGGAAGCTGTGATTGGTACGATGAACTCCTTGTACTCCATGGCGGGTCCGGGCGATGCTGCTGCAGACGAGAGAAGTGAAGTTGTTGCGGAAAATCGTCATCCTGAGCAGAGCGAAGGATCCAGTGACATTGTGGCCGCTGACTCCTCCAAGGCTGCTGTCGCGGATTCTGCAGAAGTAGCCGAAGCAGCCACCGATAGCGCCGTTGTCGCTGACACATCTCGTCATCCTGAGCAAAGCGAAGGATCCAATGAAGTCTCGACTGAAGAAAAGCCCCTTATCGCAGGCCGCGACGAATGCCCTGCCGAAGAAGAGGAAGAAGGTGGTGCTCCGGATATTCTCGGTGCGTTCAAGGAAGCCCTCGGCACGATTCCTGAAAACTTGAGCGAAGTCTTTGGCTCCCTCACGGACATTCTCGGAACTTCTGGCGAACTCGAAGCGCAGAATGCCGCGGAACTCAAGAAGGTCACGCTGGACAAGATTCTTGAAGCAAAGGCGATTACTTGCGAAGAATACGCTTCCATCGAAACCTTCAGCGAAGATGAAGGTGCCGACAAGGCTCGCGAAGAAGTCTTTGCAAAGCTTGCCGCTGCTGGCCTTACGCTGAGCGAAGACGAAATCGGCGCTCTCGAAGAAGGCGACTTGAGCGAAACGGCGGATATCTATGCGAACCTCCGCTCTTACTTCCACAATCCGGACAAGAACGGAAATCCGGTCGATGGATTTAACTGGCAGGTGTTTGCGTTCCTCATCTTCATCTTGCTCTATGTGCCGTGCCTTGCGGCGATGGGTGTCGTGGTCCGCGAAATCGGGCTCGGGCTGGGTGTGCTGATGGCTGTGGTGCAGACAATCCTCGCTTGGGCTGTCGCAGTACTCCTCTACCAGATTCCGGTCGGCGGAAATGTGTTCTGGATTGTATGTTCAATCATTGTGCTTGTGGCGACATTCGTGTTCCTCAAACTCTTTGGTATGGACGCAAACAAGAAAAGGCGTTTTGAAGACTAACCTTATTTGAGTCAAGAATCATTATTAAGGGCTGGTGGCCCCGAAAGCCGTCAGCCCTTAATTAAACGCCTTAAATTAGACTAAACTAACAAAGATAGAAGAAGCTAATATATGCGCGTGGAAGAAAATGATTCTGAATGGATTGAACTAAAAAATAATTGGCACGCTCTTTGCTCTAAGAGGAATAAAGAGGCTAATGCCTAAGATTTTGTAACACAAACTGTAAAAGTCATGACGATGTGTTACAAAAGCGAATAAAAACTCGTCATGGGAGTGAATTATGAAGACTCGTTTTACCTCTAATCTTTTGTTTGGCATTGCTGCCGCTGCTTTCCTCGCTGCTCCGGCACTCGCTCAGGAAGCTGAAGCCGCATCTAAAGGACCGGAAGTCAAGTTCTCCGGTGAAGTGGAATTTGACGCCTACACGGGCGATGTCATCAATGAAGACATCAAGAGCCATGAATACGCATCGACATTTGACTTGAATGTAGATGTGAAATTTAATGAAAAGTGGTCTGCGTCCGTGCAGCTTGAAGCCGATGGCGAAACGACGGATCCGACTGCGATTTACAATGGCGCCTTCGTGCAGTACACCCATAGTGATAAGTTTGTTGTAAAGTTCGGTGATTTGACCTTCTCGGAAGGCGCGTTCCTCAACTATTACGACTACGATGATCCGGCAGATAACGCCGCCGGTATGGCAGAACACGATATCCGAGGGGTTGAACTTGACTATAGTGGGCTTGTTTTTGGGATCGGCTTTGGTCGCGGTGACAACGACAATCAGGTGTGCGTTGAAGAGGATGGTGAAGAAACGTGTGTAGGCGTTGCCTATGACCTCCATCTCGCTTACGAGTTTGGCTTTGGCGAAAGCACCTTGCGCCCGTTCTTTGATTACAAGTCTTATCAGGAACCGAAGCATAATGAAATGCACGTGGGACTCGATGCAAATTTGAAGTTCGACGCTTTCGCATTCCACTTTGTCTATGGTTTGCATGCGGACAATCTCAGCGAAGATTCCCCGAAGGCGACACACGCGATTCTTGCCGAACCGTCCTTGGATTTGGGTACGTTTAATGTCAAGGCTTCCGTGTTCTACGCCGCATTTGACAAGAAGGACCCGACAGTTCACGGCGAAGAGATTCCGGAATACTTCTTTGTGTATGGCGAACCGAGCGTGCGCTTCTCTGATGCGTTTGCCATGGGGCTTCCGCTGGAATACCACACCAGGACATTGCAGAAGGACGATGACGTCTCTACGTTCGACGTAGGCCTCCGTGCTTATGCTACTCCGGTGGATGGCCTTGAAATCACTGGCTTCGCGATGTTCGACATTCCTGTCGGTGACGACGCTGGCGACGATACGGGCCTCAGATTCGGTCTTGAGACTGTGTTCGCATTCTAGAAATTACCCATAGAGACAATCCCGCTACGACTTATGTTGTATGCGGGATTTTAAATAATTAGATTTGTCTAACTTTTGGATTGGTTTAAGTCTATTTGGAGTGGATGGGCTTATATTTTTTTTCTAAAGTGTTATTAGAGAATTTGCCATAGAACCTCCACTGGCGTATAGGAATCGTTACTTCGTATATGCTAGATAGGTTGGTCCCGCCTACGGCAGAAATCGTAGGCGGGATTTTTTGTTTTTAATTGTAAATCTGCAAAAGGATTTTGATGACTCGGAAACTTGATATGTGCTTGGTGCGGCATTGCGCTCCAACGCTGGCTGGACTAAAAGCGGGAAACTTATTTTGTCTTGATTTGTGCGAGGGCGTTGTGCTTTGCGATATTCTAGCACACTGGAATCAGGTTCTGAACCCGAAGGGGGTTTTAGCGCGTGTTATTGCGGAACGTCATGGACGTTATTTTATTTACGTCTATCGTAATAACGCTTTACAAAATTTGGGGAATTGTTGCGAAGTCAGAGATTTTTTGAAGGGCTTTGGTTACATGGGTTTCGATGTAGATTCCTTGTTGAATTTTTTCCAAAAACGTATGACGCATTCCGTTTGCTTCCCTCATGAAGTAGGCGTATTTTTAGGTTATCCGTTACAAGATGTGAAAGATTTTATTGCGTATGGTGGAAAAAATTACAAGTTGATCGGATGTTGGAAAGTTTATAACGATGTGCCGAACTGCATGCATATTTTTGAAGTTTATAAAAAGTGCCGCAAAATATTCAATGAACGGTTTGAACAGGGGGATTCTTTAACGAATTTAATCGTGGCATGTTAATTTAGTTAAAAATCTAAAGGGAGCCTCTAAAAAATGCTTTGGTTAATAAAATTTGAGCGAGACCGAGTGCAGGCAGGAACGAAAAGTGGTGAATACTGGAGGTCTTTACCACTTTGAGTGACGAAACTGCACGATGTGTCGCAGCCAAATTTTTGAAAATGAGTTTTTAGAGGCGACCGAAAAACAAAAAGGAACAAAAATGAATAAAATTGCTGTTATTTTCTGGACAGGTACTGGTAATACCGAAATTATGGCGAATGAAGTTGTCGCAGGCGCTAAAGAAGCGGGTGCCGAAGTGACGCTTTTCAATACGTCTGCTTTTTCTGCTGATAAAGCTCAGGAATTTGACAAGTTTGCTTTGGGTTGCCCGGCAATGGGTGCCGAAGAGCTTGAAGATAGCGAATTTCAGCCGCTTTATGACCAGTTGAAAACGCAAATTTCAGGCAAAAAGGTCGTGCTTTTCGGTTCATACGGTTGGGGCGGTGGCGAATGGATGAATGTATGGAAAGAAGATGCTGTTAATGCGGGCCTCGTTCTTGCTGATGATCCGCTCGCTATTGAAGGTGCTCCGGATGACGCTGGCAAGGCAAAGTGCCGTGAACTCGGCAGGGTTCTTGCACTTTCGTAAAAATTGCGATGTTGTCATTCCCGTGACCTTTGTCATTCCCGCGAAAGCGGGAATCTCCTTGCGCAAACTTAGACTCTCTAAAAATGTTAGTGAGTCTAACAAAATTAGAGAGTCTAACAATGTTAGAAATTCACTAACAATGTTAGCGTTAGTCGCGTGAAACTCAACTGCGATGCGGGGTTGCGCAAGTTGTATGTTTAGTTTGTTTGAAACTTGCAATCGGAGGGAAGAGTATCTAATTTTTAAAAGCGGGCAAGTGCTCCGCTGATTTTTCTTTAATAAGGAGAATGATATGTCTATGTTCAAAAACGAAAAATTCTGGCTCGTTGTTGCCGGTGCGGTGGGTTCCGCAGTCGCAAAGAAAGTGCTCAAGGCCAAGAAAACCCGCGAACTCGCTGTTCAGGGACTTGCTCATGGTATGAAGTTTACTGCTGATGCCAAGGCCGCTTTCCAGGATATGAAGGACGAAGCTAGCGACATCTGCAACGACGCCAAGGCCGAAGCGGGGCTGAATTAGACGAAAGAACGGACCTGCGGTCCTACAGACTAAAGACGAGAGATCATATAATCTCGTTAGAATCGTCATACTGAGCACGAAGTGCGAATGTATCCAGTGATTTTACAGTCTTGGATTCTTCAGTCGCAGAGCTCCTTCAGAATGACGAAATCCACTTCTAACTGCCTACTTCCTACTGTCTTCTGTTAACTATGCAATATCGAATTGTCTATGATAGACCTGGTCGCCTTCGTTTGCGTGCCGGAGCGTATGCTTTTGATCGAGAGTATGAAGCGCGTGTTCACAAGGCTTGTGTTGGCGTGCCTTGCGTAAAAAGTGTTGTAGTGCACAGCGAGAATGGCGGGCTATTGCTTGAATATGAGCCGCTGAACGGCGATTACGGTGCAAGTCGTAGCCAGATTCTTGAATTTGCAAAATCGCTGAATCCCAAATCGCTGCCGGAATGTGATGGCGAAACGGAATACCAGTTGCAAGCTTTGGACGACGAGTTTAAAAACAACCTTGCGATGATGATTGCTAGGCGCTATTTGCTGCGCTGGTTTGTTCCGCTCCCGATTCGTACGGCGATTACGGTGGTTCGCGGGTTGCGTTATGTGGCGCGTGGCGTTTCGACGCTTGCGAGTGGAAATCTCACGGTCGATGTACTCGACGGTGCTGCAATTGGAACTTCGCTGTTGCGCCGCAATTACGAATCTGCCGGGACGGTCATGTTCCTTTTGGGTGTCTCTGGCTTGCTGGAAGATTATACCAAGGCGCGTACGCGTACGGCGCTTACAGGGAGCCTCGCCGTAAAAGTCGATAAAGTTTGGGTCGTGAAAGATGGCGTAGATACTTTGGTCGAACTTAAGAGCGTCCAGGTAGGTGATTTGGTGCGTGTGCGCTCTGGTAGCATGATTCCTGTGGATGGCCGCGTTGTTGAAGGAGAAGCGTTCGTAAACGAATCGACGATGACGGGCGAATCCAAGGCGGTGATGAAGACTGCTGGTCGAATCGTTTTTGCGGGGACCGTTCTTGAAGAAGGCTCAATTGTTGTTGAGGTTCAGGCGGTGAACAGCAATACGAAAATCCAGAAGATTGTGGAACTGATTGACCGTAGCGAAGACTTGAAGGCGAGCGTGCAGAGCCGTGCGGAACATTTGGCCGATAGCATCGTGCCGTTCAGTTTCCTCGGCTTTGGGCTTACGCTTTTGTTTACGCAGAACATCTCACGTGCGGTTCCATCTTGATGGTGGATTACTCTTGTGCGATAAAACTCTCGACTCCGATTTCCGTGATTTCTGCATTGCGTGAAGCCGCGGATATGGACATGACGGTGAAAGGTGGCAAGTACTTGGAAGAACTTGCGCTTGCTGATACGATTGTATTTGACAAGACAGGAACGCTCACGAAGGCGGAGCCGCGACTTGAAAAGATTATTCCGTTCGGCGGTCGCAACGAAGACGAAATCTTGAAAATTGCGGCATGCATCGAGGAACATTTCCCGCATAGCATGGCACGTGCGATTGTGAAAGCGGCGCTTGAACGCGGAATTGCTCACGAAGAAGAACATGCCGATGTCAAGTACATTGTGGCGCATGGCATTGCAACGGCGCTTGACGAGAAACGAGCAGTCATCGGCAGCAAGCATTTTGTCATCGAAGACGAAAAGGTGATTGCGTCCGAAGAGGACCAGCGCATCATCGATAAAGAAGCGGGGGCTGCGTCTGTGATTTACCTTGGCATCGGTGGTGAACTTGCCGGCGCCTTGTGCATTAGCGACCCGCCTCGCGAAGAAGCGGCTGTTGCCATACGCAGGTTGCGTGAAAGTGGCATCAAGAATGTGGTGATGATTACGGGCGATAGCAAAAATGCGGCAGAACGCGTGGCGGAACGTTTAGGGATTGATACGTTCTTTGCCCAAGTCCTGCCCGAAGACAAACATCGTTATGTGGAACAAATGAAGTCCGAAGGCAAGCGCGTGATAATGGTGGGAGACGGCATCAATGATGCGCCTGCTTTGGCTACGGCAAACGTTTCTGTCGCTATGAGCGATGCCAGTGATATTGCCCGCGAAACTGCCGATGTGACGCTCCGTCGCGAAAATCTCGAAGACCTCGTGGAATTGCGTCTTTTGAGTCAGAAGCTGATGAAGCGCATCTCTGAAAATTACCGCTTTATAGTTGTTTTCAATACGAGCTTGCTTGTAGGCGGTTTTCTCGGAATCCTCTCGCCAACAACGTCAGCCTTCTTGCATAATGTTTCAACGATGGGGATATGTGCAAAAAGCATGTCCAAGCTGAAAGTGGAGTAAGAAAATTTTTGCATTACGTCTGCTTCGCAGGTCGCGGGAATGATAACGCTAAGTTTCGCTCTAGCTTTTTGCTGGGGCGATTTTTTTATAATTTTCTGACTATGAATAATTTTCGCTCCATCGATGAACTCATTCAGGCTCTTTCTCGCGAGAAGGCTTTGCTAAAAGAAATGTTTGCGAAGCGAAAAACGCTCTCGTTTCGCATGGATCTGGCGGAGCCACTTGTCGATTACAAAATGTCGCGTATTCAGTATTTGGTGGATTATGGCATCATTCGTGACAACGGAAATTTTTTGGAACTTGAAGATGTTTATCTCAAGTTCTTCGAAGAGGTTCTTGAAGTCAACGAAGAAATCAATGTCGAAAGCGTCAAGGCGAATATTGACCATCTGAACGAAACTATCGAATATTACTTGCAAGAAACGAATGAATCGCAAAAGTACAATTACTTGCGCGAAGTGCGTCGAAGCTTGAAAAACATTGCACTCAATACAAAGCGTAACGTCATTGACTTGAAGCGTAATGTCGATAACACTTACAAGAACGAACCAAATTACAAAATCAAAAAGGCGAAACTCAAGCATCTCGATGAAAAGCGCGACGGTATCAAGTTGCAGATAATTGAAGCGGAAAAAGTGATAGACAATCAGGCTGCATTTTTTAAAATTGCGATGGATGCGGATCTGCGAATTGTGGTTGATGATTTGCGGTATGACTTGAACGAGTCTTCGCACAACTTAATAGAAATCGAAAAGCAGATTATCGAATATCTGAACTTGATTGATTACCAAAGCGAACTATTGAAAAAGATTCGCTTGGTGAAATATTTCCGCGACCAGCAAGTGCTCGAAACGAATACTGATGTTACGAACGTTCTTGCGAGTCGAAACCCTGTTTGGATGGAACCGAATGTGGGCTACAGAATCAAGGTATCGCTCGATTGGCTGAGAGGAAGCGACGACGGACTCTCTGTATTGCGTGAAGTGCGTGGCCGAAAGCAGAACTGCAACAACCTTCGAAAAAAATTGGCAGACCCGCTTGACGAAAGTGAAATTGCCGCACAGAATATCGTCATCCCGATGGTCGATCAGACCGAGATGAAAAACGGATTCATGGCGACGAGTACGGATTTGTTTTACTATGTCATGAATTACAGTTATCCCTACGAAATTGATTTGGAAGGAAAACTGGTGCTCTTTTGCCAGCTTGCATCGCAGTTCTCGGACGAATTTGAAATTACGGACAAGTACGAAGAAGCGTATGGGTACGAATATCCGCTGATATATGCGAAATAGTTTACTCTGCGTATTATCGAGTTTTTTTTATAAAAATACTTTGCGTATTATTAAATAATTATGTATATTTTACTCTGCGCACTGTTAATATGAGGCCGATTGATGGAAATCCAAAGAAAAGCGTATGATCGTCTAAGGGCTTGGAAAAATGAGTCCCAAGGGAAAAGTGCCTTGCTTATCGAAGGTGCCAGACGGATTGGCAAATCCACGATAGCGAAGCGTTTTGGAGAACGCGAATATAAAACGTATATTCTAGTCGATTTCAACAAGGTTTCACGCAAGATTCTCGAAAACTTCGATACGAATCTGAACAATCTGGATGTTTTTTTCCAAACTCTTTCTTTGGAATACAATACCCCTCTGCATAGGCGCGAGTCGCTAATCATTTTTGATGAAATCCAAAAATTTCCGAAGGCTCGCGAGGCGATAAAATATCTCGTTGCAGATGGTCGGTACGATTTCCTCGAAACGGGGTCGCTGATTTCTATCAAGGAAAATGTGCAAAGTATAACTCTTCCCTCGGAAGAGGAAAAGCTGAAAATGCATCCTTGCGATTTTGAAGAATTTGCTGCGGCCTTGGGTGAAAATATCCTCCTTGAGTATATTGCAAAATGTTTTACGGATAAAGTTCCGTTGGAAGATCATTTCCACAAGCGTGCGATGCATCTTTTTAGAGAATACATCTTGGTGGGCGGTATGCCTAAGAGCATTGTTTCTTATATGGAAAACGATCGTGATTTTTCTAAGAGCGACAAGGAAAAAAGAAAAATTTTGGACCTTTATCGTGACGATATTAAAAAAGCGGCTAAACGGTATAGTTCAAAAGTTTCTGCAGTATTTGAAAACATCCCCGGCAGTCTTTCTTCGCATGAAAAAAAAATTGTGCTTTCTGAAATTGATGATTCAGGTGCAGCAACATTCTCCAAGTACGACGAACCGTTCTTTTGGCTTGACGACTCCATGATTTGTAATTTGTGTTATAAATGTAATGACCCGAATGTTGGTTTTGCTCTCAACAAAAATGAATCTTCAGTCAAATGTTACATGGGCGATACGGGGCTATTGGTGAGCCTTGCTTTTAGCGAAAATGAAATTGCTTCGAATCAACTTTACAAAGCTATTATGAACGGCAAACTTTCGCTGAATGAGGGAATGCTTTATGAAAATGTTATTGCGCAGATGATTCGTGCTAAGGGGCGGCAATTGTTTTTTTATACGGAATACGATGCTTCGGCACACCGCAATTCCATAGAAATTGATTTTTTGCTATCCAATGAAAGCAAGACGAATTTCAAGGTCTTTCCTGTAGAAGTTAAATCTTCAAAGAATTATACCACAAATTCACTCGGCAAATTTAAGGACAAATTTAAAAAGCGAGTTGGCAGGAGTATCATAATACATCCAAAATCATTGCAAGTCGATGGCGATGTTTTGAAAATTCCGCCTTATATGACTTGGTGTCTTTAATGGGAGGTTTTATGCTGAAATACTCCAAGGAAATTTTTGACATTTTGAGCAAGGGCTCGTTCATTTCGATGAACAGCGTTTCGCAGGCGAACCGTGCATATTTCGACCAGATTGAAGATGATTTTGAAAGCTACCGCGAATATTACGAAGGTATCGGCTTTGTGCTGGAGAGTGGTAACGGGTATTTTTACTTTTCGCGGCATGAGCAGAGGGTGAATGCGGTTGACAAGCTCTTGCGTTTTTGTGACTGGATTGACCGTCTGGATTTTTTGAAAACTTTCAATTCTGCGTTCGGCTCAGGATTCGTTTTTACCAAAGCGAAAATTCTGGAACGGATTTCATGCGACATGGAACTGAAGGATAAAGCGGTCAAGCTTTATGCCGACAAGAAAGTTTTTGCAGATGTAATCGACAGGTTGACCGATGATTTGATGAAAGCGGGCTTTGTGGAACTGGAAAACGACTTGGAAGGATTGTACAAAGTGACATCTGCATTCCATTATCTCGAAGAATTGGTGAATTGTTTGAATATTGTGGAGGGGGCGGAAAATGAGATCCCTTAACAAGATTGTCTTTATCAACAGTGCTCATGTGCGTTATGCGGAAATTGGCCTGAACGGTAATGTTCATTTGATTGGTACGCAGGGCGTGGGCAAGAGTACACTTTTGCGTGCAATTCTCTTTTTCTACAATGCGGACAAGCAAAAGCTTGGAATCCCAAAAGAGAAAAAGTCTTTTGACGATTTTTATTTTGAACAGTCAAATTCTTATGTTGTCTATGAAGTGGAACGCGATGAGTCGGCATTCTGCGTGTTGGTAAGCAAATCGAATGGTCGTGCGGTATTCCGTTTTATCGATTCGCCGTACAAAAAGGAATGGCTGATTGACGATAATGGCGAAGTGACTGCTGAAATGGCGACTGTTCGCACTCGGTTGAACGGTTGCTATATGAGCCCGATTGTCGATCGCTACGAAATGTTCCGCGACATTATTTACGGCAACCATCAGGCGGTGATGCGGAAGGAATTTTTCAAGTTTTCGATTGCGGAAAGTAGCCGCTACCAGAACATTCCGCGAAGCATTCAGAATGTTTTCCTCAACTCTAAACTCGATGCGGATTTTATCAAGGAAACGATAATCCAGTCGATGGATAGCGAAAGTTCGTTTATCGACTTGGGATATTTCAGGCATCAAGTTTCGGAGTTCGAGCAGGAATATAACGATATCGGGCTTTGGTTCACGACGAACAAGCGAGGCGAATGCGAGACGCGGCTTGATGCCGACCGCGTTGTTAAAATTTATCATTCGCTTTTGGGACTCAAGAAGAATATCGAGGATTGTGGCAAGCAACTGAATTATTCTTATCGCGTGGCTAAAGAGCAACTCCCGTCGATTGTGATTGAAATTGAAAAATCGAATGAAGCCTTGAACGATACGATTCGCCTGATTAGTGAAGAAAGTGAAAAGTTTAACAAGGAACGCGATGGGTTAAATGCGGACTTGACGCTTGTTAGGGATAATTTGAAAAAGTGTCGCGATAAATTCCAGGAATACCAAGCAAAGAATATTGATGAGATTCTGAAAAAACAGGAACGCGAAGGCTCCTTGAAAATCGAGAAAGAACGATTGGAAGAACGTCGCCGCCTCCTGACTCGTGAATATGAAGATGTCGCCGAAAAGTTTGAGAATTTGCTGAAACAAGTTTCGCGGGCTTTGGAAGAATTTAAGCAAAATCAGAACATTCGCCTGAACGATAAAAATGCGGAGTTATTGGAACAGCGGCAGCGGGTGCTCGCAAAATACGAACAAATGCGAGAAGCGATTGTTGCTCGGTGTGATGAAAAACTGGTAAGCGTAAAAAATACAATTAATGCCTTGAATGCAGATCGTGTCGCTTGCGAAAAGGAGCTGCTAAGGCTTCAGTATGAACATCCGTTTAAAGATAAAATTAATGAATGCGATGAACAACTAAAATCATTGAATATTCACGAAAGTGAAACGAAGGTGCAGAAGTCTGTATGCCAAGCGGAGTTGAACAAACTTTCTGCTCAACGAGATGCCGAGCTGGAACGCAATCGCGTTGAATACGAAAAAGAGAATGATGCCTTGGTTGCGGAAAATCGAGGCTTTGTCGCTCAGCTCAAAAGCCTTGACGATTTGCTGGAACGGCAAAAGGGTTCGCTTTATGAATGGCTTAGCCAGAATAAACCGGGTTGGGAAAATTCTATTGGCAAGGTAGTCGATGAGGAATCGGTTCTGTACAATACGGAACTTTCGCCGGAACTTGTAGAAGGTGACGCTCTTTTCGGCGTGATAATCAATCTCGAAGATTTGCCGATTCGTGTGCGAACGCCCGAAGAAATTGCGGTCGAGAAAAAAGCAATTTTGAAGTCCGTTGAAGACAACAAGTCAAAACAGACGGAATTGTCGGATGCCCTTGAAAAGAAAAATTCGGTGGTAGAACGCTCGTATGCCCCTAAGATTAAGCCGCTTTTGGAAAATATCAGGAACGCCGAAAATGAACTCGTGCAGATTCCGATAAAGCGTAAACGTTTGGAAAATGAACGCGAAAAATGGATTCGCGATGATGCTGCGGAAATTGAAAAACGTAAGAATGAAATTCAGTCGCAACAGAGTGTAATCTCTGAAAAGCTGTTGAATGCCGAGGAACAGCAGAATAAAATTGTCGCAGATAAAAATCGAGAACTGAAAGCGAACGAAAAAGCGAAACAGCAAGAAAATGAATCGCTTCAAAATGCGTTTAATGATTTCCGCGTGCAGATTCATGCAGAAATTGAAACACGCAAGAACGAAGCGGAAAACGAGCGTAAATTGTTGTTGCAACAGCGTGACGAAGAACTGAAAAACAAGAATGTCGATGTCAGCGTTTTGAAGGAATGCGAAGCGGAAATTGATAATGTACAGCAACAGCTAAACGAAATAGAACAGAATCGCGATTTGGTCGCTCGTTATCGATACGACAAGCAGGAATTCTTCGACCATGAAGACGAATTCAAAAATAAAAAACGTGATATAGAAAGCCGATTGAGCGATTTACAACAGAGGTTTAATGCCCGCAAGGAACGCCTTGAAGCGAAGCGAGCGGAACAAAATAAAATTTTGCAGCAGAACCGCGAAACGGAACGCAAGTTGAAGGAGTCCGTTGAAGAAACGGATAAATTCTTCGTTTCAAGTTTCTGCCCCGAAAATGTAAAGAGCGTTGGCGAAACACCGAATGCACTCCTTTGCACTGAAATTTTGACTGAACTCAAGGAATCGCTGATGAACGCTCAAAAGCGTAGCAAGGAACTTGAGATGTCTATCAACAAGTTTAAGGGACGTTTTTCCAGACGCAATACGTTCAAGTTCAAGATGGAATTGAATAGCGAAAGCGATTTCATGGATTTTGCGGACAACTTGAGCGACTTTATGTTGAATGAAAAGATTGAGGAATATCGCAAGCGTACAAGCGGTCGCTATTCCGACATTTTAGCTCGCGTTGCAAAAGAAGTTGGCGATGTTACGCGTCAAAAATCTGAAATCGAGAAAATTGTTTTGAATATTAATCGCGATTTTGTCGAAAAGAATTTTGCAGGCGTAATCAAGAGTATCGCTTTGCGTACCGAAGAATCGAATGACAAGCTGATGCGTTTGATGCTTGCGATGCAGAGATTCTATGCAGAAAATCAGTATGCATTGGGTGAATTAAACTTGTTCTCAATGGGCGATACGGAAAGTGCGAATCGCGGAGCGGTTGATTTGCTTTTGCAATTTGTGAAGTCACTGAATGACGAACCGACGCGTAATACGTTAAAACTTTCGGATGCATTCCGCTTGCAGTTCCGCGTACAAGAAAACGATAACGATACTGGATGGATTGACAAAATTTCTAATGTGGGTTCCGAAGGTACAGATGTACTCGTGAAAGCAATGGTGAACATCATGCTCATCAATGTTTTCAAGACGCAGGCTTCTCGCAAGTTCGGCGAATTTAAGCTCCACTGCATGATGGATGAAATCGGAAAACTCCACCCGAAAAATGCAAATGGCATTTTGAAATTTGCGAATAGCAGAAACATCTATTTGGTGAATGGTTCACCTACAACGCAGAGCGTATCGGAATACCGCTACACGTATTTGCTCGAAAAGAATGCAAAATCACAAACCGTGGTAAGACTGCTGATGACAAGAACTCAAGGAATGTAATATGGCGTATAATATTACAACAGTGTTATTAAATAAACTGATTGTTCTTGTCAACGGAGGTGAACTCCCTGCGAGCGACTGTAAAGGTGCTGTTTTTGCCGAATTGCTGAAGGAAGGCTTGCTGATTTCTTTCCCAAAAGGAAGAGGTTCTTTTTGCAAAGCACCAAATGGAAATGCTTTACGAGCTTATCTAGCCATGCGTGATGATGCATTCAAAGATTTAGAAAAAAGCGAAGAGATGTATCGTAGGCTATTGGGGGCGGAAAGCGGCATTAGGCCGTTCGCCATGCGGAAAGAACAGGCTGCATCAACGGGCAACTCAAAAATTCGAACTTCCCGTAGTTGCAAGGGGTTCTTGGTAAACTGCTATGAACCGATTCCAGTGAGTCTCAACGGGAAACATTTTGATTTGAATCCGCCTGATGGTTCATACGTTTTCATTGCGGACTATGAAAATTTCTTTATCCCTGAAAATGTGACTGTTGTGGGAATTGAAAATATGGAAAATTTCCGCTACATCGGACGGCAAAAAATACTTTTCAAACAAATTGTTCCTTTTACAAAGCCTCAGCCGTTGCTTTTTGTAGCACGTTACCCGCAGTCTGGTGATTTGATTCGCTGGCTCTGTGGAAACGGCAATTATTATGTGCATTTCGGTGACTTTGATCTTGCTGGCATCAATATCTATCTTACCGAGTTTTATGCCAAACTTGAGGAGCGCTCCGCTTTCTTTGTTCCGAACGATGCTGAAAAACGCATTGAAAACGGTAGCCGCGAACGTTACGATAATCAGATTCTGAAATTCGAGAATATGAAGGTGACCGACCCAAGGGTACAACCGCTTGTGAGCCTAATCAAGAAACATCACAAGTGTTATGACCAAGAAGGCTATATCGAGTAGTTGAAATCTTTTACGAATGTTTCTCTCTCCCATACGGCTTGGTGACATATACAAGGGCTGTGGTGAGCGTGTAGTCGGCAACGAGGGCGGCTGCAAGGCCAATGATGGAAAGTAATCCGACGTTGTACAATGCACCCATGGGGCTGAAGATGAACACGAAGAACATCGCGCAGAGAATGAATGTCGTCATGCCCATCGTTTTTCCGATTTCGCGGTAAGAAAGCAGCAGCGCTTTTTTGTAGCTGCCCGTGCGCTCGTAACCGTATTTGATGTGGTTATTCATGTGGATAGTGTCGTCAACGGCGATGCCCAAAATCATCGGCATTACGATCATCGTTATCATGTCAAGAGGCATTCCCGAATAGCCCATGACGCCACCGATTAAAAGCACGGGGGCCACGTTTGGAATCATGCCGATGAGGCCCGCCTTGATGCTCCCGAATGCGAGAATCATCATGATGGCGATGATGACAAATGAACCTCCGAACGAACGCAACAGTCCATTTACGAGCTTGCCGTTCATTTCGGCGTAGTTTACGACTTCACCGACGATTGAAGTTTTGGCGTCCGGGAAAATTTGCGCGGCATACGATTTTGCGGAATCGAGGTCTTCGACGATTTTCTTGGCGTCGTATCCGGAAAGTTCTATGTGGATAAATGTCGTTTTGTAATCTTCGTCCATGCGTTCAAAGAGCGCGTCGGCATCTGAAATTTCGTAGAGGAACAGCAGTTGCGTGAGCATGTCTTGTGCGTCGGGAATTTTGTAGTATTCCGTGCTGTCGGCGTTTAGCGTGCGGTTCATTTCTTTTACGAGCCTCGTAACGGATTGCACACGGGGCTTGTCGCCTGAAATTTTTGTGAGCTGGAGAGTGCCGAGTTTTTGTTCGAGGGCTTCGATGCGTTTCATGTTGGCGGGATTTTTCAGTGCATCACTTTCGTTGAATTCGACCATCACATTGAAATCGTAGAGACTTCCGAGTTTGCCGCTGAGCATGTCCATGAGCCTTGTGACGAATGGAATTTTTTCGCCCATCGTTTTTGTGTAGTCCATGTTTACATCAATGTTCATCACGCCTGGAATTTGCGACAACATTATGGCGGCGGAAATTGCGGCGATGATGCCGCTGTGCCTGCAAACTTTTCGTCCGAAGAATTCAAAGAGTATGTCTGCCTTGGTTGCGCCAGCGGCTTTCACTTGTGTTGGGTCGGGCTTTGCGTTCTTACCGAAACTCATGAGAATCGGAATCAAGATGATGACATACAAATAAACCATGAAGACGATGCCTGCCGAAATGCCGCCAATCCAGCGGATCGGGCGGATGCCTGCGAACAGGAACGAAATCAGCGAGGCCACGGTAGTGATGACGGTGAAGAGAATAGGCCAGCCGGTTTCTTCGACAGCGTTTATCACGGATTCTCGGCGGTTGCCCGTGCGCCTAAAGTGCATGCGGAATGAATTGATGTAATGGATAGAGTAGCCCACCGAAAGTGCCATGCCCAAAAGTACGGGGAGCGCGACCATGCTTTCGTCGCCAATGATGCCGAGCCAAGCGTTTACGCCGAGAACAGATGCGATTCCTCCGACGGTGGCGATGGCGGGGACGATGACTCCTCGCAAAGAGCGTACGAATAAAATAAGGCATGCGAGCATAACGGCAAAACCGATGATAATGCGCATGGCGCATTCACGCGAGATGACTTCGTTTTCTTCCATTTCGGTGTAGCTCATGCCGGTTGGGAGCATCTCGAACTTGTCGCTTTTGAATTCATCGGAGAGAATGACGTTGCGAGCGAAAGGCGCAATACTGTCTTTTCCGAAATCGATGCCGCCTTCGTATGATTTCAACGAGAGAATAACCCATGTTTCTTTTGCGTCGTCAGAAACGATGTTGTTTACCAGCGATTCACGGCTCATGATAAGCGATTTCTTGGCGGCGAGCTGTGCTGAATCTGTCGTGATGCCTTCTTCGAACGGGTCTATGACTTCAAAGCCTTCGTTGTTTGCTATAGGGATGGATAAGTTGTGTGTGAGTGAAACAACGCGGTCGGCGTAAGGGACTTCGTTTTCGAGGCGCTTGGAAAGTCGGTCAATGGCGCTTAAAACTTCAGGGGCGAAAACATCGTTAGCACGGACGAGAACCATGTATGAATCTTCGCTGCCGAAAACATCATTGAAATGTGCTTGGTCAATTTTGACTTTATCCCAGTCGTCAAACCATTCTTCTTCGCTGCTGGTCATTTGCAATTGCGGAAGCCCAAGGCATGCGGCGAGAGTCACAAGAATTGTTGCAAGTAAAATCAGCCAACGGAATTTAATTTGAAAACGCCCCAGACGGGCGAAAACTTTATTA
>JAFWRL010000085.1 GCA_017520105.1 Fibrobacter sp. | reverse complement strand
TGGTCGTGGGGAACGACGGCAACTTGAATTCTTCTTTCTGCACGACGCGGCGATCGAGGCGGCTTGGCTTACGTTCGAAATCGGCAGCGGTAAGGGCTGCAAGATCTGCCTGCACCTTGGCGTTTGCCTGCACGCGTGCGGATGCAAAAAGTGCGCGGTTCTTTTCAAGTGCGGCTGCGTCGGCGCTGGCGAGTTCTTTAAGTTCCGTGAGTTTTTCTTCGGCGAATGCGAAGTGCTTGAGAATGTCTGCCGAAAGTTTCTGTTCGGCTGTAACCGTGTAGGGCACGTGCAAGAGAGAGCAAGAAGTGCCAACAACCACGTTTTTAGCATCCACGTACTTTTCGATTTCGGCGAGGAGTGCGTTCTTCTGTGCGTAATCAGCGCGCCAGATGTTCTTGCCGTTCACAACGCCTGCGAAAAGAACCGCCCCATTCGGGAAGCCTTTCTTCAAAAGTTCGAGAGATTGGAGGCCTTCGACAAAGTCGAGACCGATGCCGTCGAAGTCGAGCGCAATAACATCTTCGTAAACATCGCGGATATCGCCGAAGTAAGTCTGCAAATTGACCTTCACCTTGGCTATATCGTGAATCTGCTTCACGAGTTCAACGTAAATGGACTTGAAAAGTTCGCGTTCTTCGGCAGCTACGTCAAAAACCAAAGCCGGTTCAGCGATGTTGATCCACCTGGCGCCTGCAGTAGCGAGCTGGTCGGCGAGCTTTGCGTAAGCGGCGATTGCGGCTGTAACAAAGTCCTTGGCCTTCTTTTGACCGTTGTAACGGGCGAGGCGGAGGAACGTATAAGGACCAATAACCGTCGGAATGGATTCGATTCCGGCCAATTTGGCTTCGTTAAATTCTTCAATTGGCTTCTTGCCGACAAGCTTGAGTTCGGTTGAGTCATCAATTTCTGGAACAATGTAATGATAGTTCGTATTGAACCACTTCTTCATCGGGAGGGCCTTTACATCGCCTTTTTCGCCCTGATAGCCGTGGGCGGCTGCGAAATACTTTTCGAGAAGGCTTAAATTGAGCTCCTGATAACGAGCCGGAATAACATTCAGCAAAAATGCGGTGTCGAGAACGTTGTCGTAAAAAGAGAAGTCGTTCGACGGAATGAAGGAAATATTAGCTTCGCGCTGCTTTTTCCAGCCGTAAAGACGGATTTCTTCTGCGACCTTTTGGAGTTCTGCTTCGGAGATTTCGCCCTTGAAGAACTTTTCGCTAGCAAATTTGAGTTCACGATTCTTGCCAATACGCGGGAAACCAATTACAGATGTGTTTTTCGTTGTCATATTGTTTGACCTACCTTTTTTACATGTTTTCTTGAACGCTCCCAAATATATTTTCATTTTTGAAATAGGTAAAATACTATTTTTTGTACGTTCACGATAGATTTTTTCTATGGTGAACTGCTCGCCCCTTGTCACCCCGGCCACTGTGCCGGGGTCGCCTTACACGGAATAAATATGACTCTACAACAACTTAAATACGCCATTGCCATTGCAGACACGCGAAACATCACCGAAGCATCTAAACGCGTCTTTATCTCGCAGCCAAGCCTTACCGCTGCCATCCATGAACTTGAAGAAGAAATGGGCGTTACGATTTTCAACCGTTCCAACAAAGGTGTGACCATTACAAACGAAGGCGACGAATTCCTTTCGTACGCAAGGCAG